>NZ_CP159255.1 GCF_040438645.1 Mesorhizobium sp. WSM2240 | reverse complement strand
GCCCGCTGATCCTTCAGGAACGATATTTTTGGGTTTCCCTCGAAATTATCGTCACTATCACCCGATTCTATCGGCTCCGGCAAGAAATATTGAGTTAACAAAAGGTTAACGAGAGTGGCCAGACATTTTGCCCAGCTACTTGCGCGGCGCGATCAGCCCTAACAATCTGTTTTTGTTGGTGAAAGGACGGGAATGTACGGCTGACAAGTGGAATTCGGTCTGAAGTTCCCGCAAGGGCCTTCGCGGCTGAAGCAGGGACCAGTGGACCGCCTCCGCTCCGTGGGATGCGTCGTTTTTCTTGGCAACGCAATCATCAACGGTGTGAATCTCTCAGCTCCGAACGATTCAGCCAATGAATTGGACATGGGCTCCGGTTGTCGGTGACAATCGGCCATGGTCGAGCCGAAACTCCAGATCGTCCTGCAGCGACGTGATTGCGCGTGCAACCTCGCACGCTTCTATGTGCTCGCCATAGAGCCGTCGCTGTTCGGGGATGCGGTGCTTGTTCGAGCATGGGGGCGGATCGGCTCGACAGGGCGGCAGCGTCTTGATCTCCACGCGTCGGCCGGTGAAGCCGGCGAGGCGCTCGAGGCTTGGCTGGCCCGCAAGATCCGACGGGGCTATACGCCCGTCGTCTCCAACGTCGAATTCCAGCCGGAGCGTCCATAGCCAGTTTAAGCGGAGGCTATTGCGAATGGCTGCAGCGGCGTAGGAATCGTCCGTCATCAATGCACGACAGGATCACCACTCACCCCGAGACAGTCCGTTGGCAAGGACGCATAAGGGTGGGAGAACGACTATGGAATTGCGTCGCCATCAAACGAGGAAGGGCAGCTATGGGGTCATTTCGCGTTCCCGGAGAGGGCACAGTCGGGCAGCCTCCAAGCGTCGCCACCGGCCAAAGTGGGTCGTGTAACCTACTCGAATGAACCTTCGGCCATTGGCCGCCGAAACTCACTTCCGCTTCGCACAGAGGAGTACTTCGGCCCTGCCCTCGGTGCACTTCCGCTGTCGGACCCGTTTCGGAATTCGGGTACGAGTACAGAATGGCGCAAATCGGTCCCATTGCCGACGTTCCCTGATCGATTTTCCTTCCCGAAACGGGGTGTTGGGGGCAACCAGCGCCCATGGTTTGGCAAAGTGGTTGGGACGACGAAGTCGAATGAGTTCATCCATCCGCAATCCGCCCGTCGAGACGACCCAGCAGCATGTCGTTCGCCTGTCGCTGTTGCGCATTCGTCATGGGTAACTGTCTGTATCAGCTATGGCACGGCGCGCCGGCCCTTGCGACTGCAGACCACTCGGCGGTAAGCTTGACAGCGGGGCACTGGACCGGCCGGAGACTCGGCGGCGCGACAAACGCCTCGAGGGCAACTCCATTGCTCGGGAGGGGGCAACGTGAGAAGGCGCGATTTCCTCATCCTGGGAGCGTCCTTAGCGGGGACAATTGCGGCACGACCTAGTTTCCCCCAGCAGACGCTTGTTCGCGCCGCCGTGGTCATTGGCGTGGACAAAGCAGGAAACCTGCCTGCCCTTAGCGCTGCCGCTTCAGGAGCAAGAGCCATGGCCGACTGGCTCGCCTCGGAGGGGTTCGAGGTCAAGCGATTCACAGACGACGCCGGGGAGGTCCGGGTCACGCAGATCGTGGACGTGGTCCAGGAGCTGGTGGAACGTGGCACCCTCGATCAGCTCGTCATCTACTTTGCCGGCCACGGCTTTCTCCACTCCTATTCTGAACACTGGATGCTATCGCGGGCGCCAGACAACTCCAACGAGGCGATCAGTCTGCTGGAAAGCTGGTACCAAGCGAAGCAGTCAGGCATTCCCAATGTTGTTCTAATCTCCGATGCATGTCGTTCCACGCCGGACAGCCTCAACATCGGGCAAGTGCGAGGAAGCGTGATCTTTCCAAATCCTCGCCAGCCACCGGATTCTGTGGTGAAGGTGGACCGGTTCCTGGCGGCACTTCCCGGTAGCCCCGCTCTGGAGGTCCCCATCGGTAACAATGTCCGCCAGTTCGAGGGCATTTACACCAGCACCTTTCTCGATGCTTTTAAGAAGCCGGACGCCGACATGATCACCGCTCTGCCCAGCGGCGAGCGCGTAGTGCCAAACCGGCAGCTGGAGGCCTACCTTCTTCGCGAGGTGCCGCGGCGGGCTCAGGCGCGGAACATCACGCTGAACCAGGTGCCGGACAGCGAAGTCGTTTCCGATCCCATGACCTATATCGGCCGGGTGGTGTCACAGCCTCAGATTTCTAGTCCTCAGCGGGACTCGCAGGCCTCGATTTTCGACGTGTTAAAGAGCGAGTTGAGACAGGTCTATCCTTTCAGTTCGTTGCCCCCCGGCCCCACTGCGAGCTTTCCGGCGCAGGTCGAGGAAGTGGCGGAGGTTTCGGGGTACCGTGCCGCACAGACTTCCATCTTTGAGGCCGCCCGGGCGGTGGATGCGGGGATCGGTACAGGCTTTTCCATCTCTGGCGGCGAGCTCGTACAGGCCGTGGCAGGGCCGGACGTGCAATTGGAGATTGTCTCCAGCAACGTCATCTCCGTCAACTTAGGGGCTGCGCCTGCCGCAAGCGTCGCTCTGCAATTTGCGGACGGCTCGGGCGCCGTTGTTGCTGTGCTTAGGGATTTCGTCGGACGTGTGGTGGTCGGCGAGCGGGGCGTGAGCAACGTAAGCTACGATCTGGGTGGCTACGTCGAGGATGACATCGTGAGGCTCCGCTCGATCGTCGCCGCATCGGCTCAGTTCGGCGTGTTCAAAATCGCGGGAGAGGGGGAGACGCAGGACCGCAACGCGCAAGCGCTGGCCGACGCTGTGCGCATGGGAAAAGGTGCCGACCCGACGCTTGGCCTTTATGCAGCGTATGCCTATCACGATGCCGATCTTATCGGGCAGCTGCGCTCGGTGGATGAGATTATGCAGGGCAATCTCGGCGGCGTCAGGCTCTTCGACGTCGCCATGCTGGCCCAAGGTTTCCCTGCATCGGATCGGAACGGCGGAACCCCGTTCCAGGAGGCGTTCAATCGTGGAGATTTGGTGCCGTTCTGCCCGATGCTCTCCCAAGGCTGGGCCTTCCTGCGGGTGAAGAGCGTTGCTCTCCCGCCCAACGTCGACGCAGCTCGCGACCATCTCCTGCCGTCCCTTTGGACCACCTTCGACGCCGGCGGCATTGAACTCATCATTTCCGCACTGCACGAGGGAGGCCTAAGATGACTGTGCCTTTCGGCATCGACCGCCGTGAATTCCTTCTCCTCGCCGGCGCCGCCCTGAGCACCGTTTTCGCCGATCCTGCCGCGGCGAGCGCCGGGCGGCTCGTTCTCGTGCATGGGCGTTCGCAGCAGGGACAAAATCCAGACGAGCTGAAGTCAAACTGGCTGGATGCCGTCAAGAAGGGCGCGCAGGCCGCCGGCGTGGCCATCCCCGACGACCTCGATGTGGCCTTTCCCTTTTACGGAGACCAACTCGACGAGTTTGCTCGCCAGTTTGACATCCCGCTCACGTCTGACATCCATTCGCGCGGCAGCGGCCCCCAGGAGGAGTTCCTCGCCTTCCAGGCGGAGGTGGCCCAGGAGATATGGGAGAAGAGCGAGGTCACTGACGCGCAGGTCGATGCGGAATACGGCGCGAATCCCAAGCCGCGCGGGCCACTCAACTGGGAGTGGGTGCAGGCGATCCTGCGCGCGATCGACAAGTTCGGCGGCGGCGCCACCCAGTCCTCAATCGAGACCTTCACGCGCGACGTCTTCCTCTACACGACGCGCGCCGGAGTGCGCGATGTGGTTGACGAGATCGTCGGCCGCGCCTTCACGGAGGAGTCGACCGTCGTCGTCGGCCACTCGCTTGGCTCCGTCGTCGCATATAATGTGCTGCGGGGGGACCGCCGCAATCTCCAGATCCCGCTATTAGTGACGGTAGGCAGCCCGCTCGGCATACGCCCCATCCGCGATCAGTTCCGCCCGCTTAAATATCCGCCTCCTGTGCGGGCCTGGTACAACGCTTACGATGACCGAGATCTCGTCGCGCTCTATCCGCTTGACCGTGGCAACTTCCCGGTGACGCCGGACATCGAGAACTATGCCGAGGTGATGAACCACACCGACAATCGCCACGGCATCGCCGGCTATCTTGACAATGCGGAGGTGGCCAAGAGGATCGTGGACGGGCTGAATTCTGAATGACAAAGCAACACTGGAATCAATATATTGAGCCTACTGGCCGGCGGGCAGATTGCTCTCGGAATGCCGCCGGCTATCCAGGAGATTGCTGAAAAGTGCAGAGTTAGCAGCCGGTCCTCTATCCTCATGCTTTGCGATGATTGCAACCGGCTCCAGACCCGGTGGGAATTTAAAGACGACGGTCTGGGTCTACCTTTCGCGCTTGCCCGGCTGGAATGCAGGCGGAGTGGCAAAGTGCTCGACGCTTTGAGGCAAAAGGAGTCTTGGCTGCTGCGCATCAGCCGCCACTTAGTTTGGCCTCCAGGCGCGCCGCCTCAGGCACCCCCCGCGCGAACTAGTGCAGCAAGAATCTGATCGACATGGTTCCGCTTAGCGTTCCGGCCTGAAACGCTGCCGGTTCGATTTCGCGCATCCCGGGACGATCCGTGGTCGACCGCGAATTTCCGCATCATCTCCAAAACCCGTGACGCAAAGTACGGCGAGTTTGGAGTCCTGTCGACTGGCGGGAGGTTGGCCGCCGCCGGCGATTAGTTCTTGGAAATGTTCGGCGCCTGGAAGGCATTGAAGGTCGTTGCGACTAGATCGGTCGTGTAGATCGTCTCGCCGTCCTTTTCGTAGGAAGAGTTGCTGATGCGGCCTTCGGCAATGACCGGCTGGCCCTTGGAAACGTTATCCTTGATCCAGGCTGCCTGCTCATCGAACACAGTGACCGTGACCCAATCCGTCCTGGTTTCCTTTTTGCCGGCGTCGTTGGTCCAGGTGCGATCGGCGGCGATGCTGACCTTGACCGCCTTGTTGAAGCTGGTGATGCTGCCGACATTGCCGGCGACGGTGAAACGATTGATGCTGCGCATATTGATCCCTCTGCAACTTTAGTGGCTCGATTTTCGCCCGCACGTAAATTAGAGTGTCATGATAATGTGAGGCTGGGGACAACAACTATCTGTTGAGGTTGAACCATGCCTTTTGGCGCAAGCCGGCTGCATCGGAGTATTCGATGAACCAGGGTTTTTCGCGCCTTGGGCGGGACATGCTGACAGTCTGCTCGCAGCTCTCGCGGTCGCGGCGATTGGTGACGGGTTGGAAGCCAGGCCTGCCGATACGTTGCCTGAGGCAGACGTTGTTGCGCTTCTCGCACTTGTTCGGTTCCGAGCGGTTGCCGTCGTGCCCGACATCGCTGTAGCCGACGCTCCAGCCTTCCGGGCAATCGTCGTAGCGTTCCATTCTGGCGGCGGAGGAATTGGCGTCGGGGCAGGTCGGCCAGGAAAAACCGGGGAGTTCCATGGCAGCGAGCAATTTGTACATGGGAGGGTGGCAGCTGGGCGTCGCTTGCCAGTTGCCGGACACGCAGAGGAGGACCTGACAGCCCCATTCGGATGCCGGCGCGCTGCTGGCGTAAAGGGAGGCGGCCGTTATGGCGGCGGCATAGAGCAAGGATTTGGTCAACGGGAGCTCCTTTCACGGTCGGAACAGTTGATACTTTAACTGTTTTCTTGCGGCTGTGAAGGGAGATTTGTATGGGACTTGGACGGCAGTGGAAAAATACGATCCGAGAACGGCTTTGGAAAATCCCGAGCGCGACGCGATGCAGGCTCAAATTGCGGCAAAACTCGAAGAAGAACGCACGCGGCGCAATCTATCGAATAGAGATTTTGTTGCGCTGATTAAAAGCTTTGCCAGCGAGAAGGAATTCTCCTACCGAACGTACTATCTGACGATGCGGCAAGGGCAGAATCTGACGCTCGCAACGGTCGCGTTGTTCGCACAGGCCCTTCAAATCAGCATAGCAGAACTGCTGCTGCCGCCGGCTGTCCTGGAACCATGGATGAAGCGGCTCGACCTGCAGCAAGTCAAGGACAACATCGCGCGCGCTGTGGACGGCTACCGGAAGCGCAAGAACTTGATGAAGAAGGACGTTGCCGACCTGATCGGCATCTCGGTCGTCACCTATTACAAAATCGAGCAGGCGCAACAGAATCTGACACTGGCGATAATCGGCTTGATCGCCAGCCGGCTCGGCATGTCTACGGCAGCTCTGCTGCTCGGCCGCGTCTCCAAGCGCTGATTTTTTGCGTTGCCTGGCACAAGCGGACCCGCCAGGCTTGTTCAGAAGCCCCTTTGCGACGGTTCGACTGGATGCGGGATGGCTGTTTTAGGCGCCCCAGCCGTCAGCCGGACGGTGGTTTGCGACCAGCAAACCGCTGAAAGCGGCCCGAAGGGCCACCCGTCCGGCTGTAAGAAGGCTGTCCGCTTCCCTGTTTATGGCCGAAGGTTCCTGAGGACGCCGCTTTTTTGAAGGCTATCGGATAGAATTTAAGACCGAGGTTCGGCCGAAATTTTTGAAGCCACGCCAGCCAGCGCTGGCACGCTATTTTCAGAAGGTTCGGCAGGTGCTTGGCGCGCCACTGCGGGCGCTCGGTGACCGCGAGGAGGCCAAGACGGCGAGCCCGGCGCAAGGCGTTGCGAACCGTAGTGACGCCGACGCCGGCGCGATCGCCGATCTCCTTGACGCTCGAGCTGCAGGAGCCGTGCTGGCGGCAATCCGAAGCGACGATGTAAAGTGCCGCCCGTTCGCCCTCCGTGAAGCAATCGCGGACAAAGGGGGGCAGGGCGGCCATGTCGCCCAGGCGCCGTTTCCTCGCCCAGCGGATTGGGCAACGTGCGCCGCTGGCGGCCTGGTCGCGCGACTGCTCGGATTTCGGGCGCTGTGGAAAGTAGGTGCGCGCCGGCGGCATGCGCTTTTCACGAGCTTCAAGCAGCATTGATCGCCGCAAGGATGCCCCACCGGTGAGCTCCTGAACCTCGCTGTCGTTCAATTGTCCGTCGGCGTATCCTCGCCATATCAACGAAAGAAAATGGTCGAGCTGCTTGATCGTCGTGATGTCGGCAAGCCACTGGCCCATCTGACTGTGTATCGTCACCGCGTCTTCCTCTTGCTCGCGGCAAAGAAAATCCGTGGCGCGAAGGCGCGTTTTCCTGTTGCGTCTGTCGGGAGGAGTAGCTAAGTTCGCCGGTGACTTGTTTTGTGGCGATTGGCGGAATTGGCGTTCCGTTAGTTACCAAACCCTCTTGGAAATCCGGCCTTCGCGCCGGGTTTTTTTTTGCCTGTTTGTCAACTCTCCTACGATTCGATGATTTGCCACGGTAAGCGGTCGAGCGAATAAGTTAAAGTAAAAACCCATTGCCAATTAGCCAGCCCGCATCCGGGAGGCTGCTGGTTCGATTCGGTGCGGTTAGACGGCTGATTTCTTGGCGTGCGTGGTGGTATCATTGCCCTGAAATCCTCGGTCCTGGGCGCGTATCGATATGACGAAAGACCAGATTTCCGTGCCGGCACAGGCGGCAGACCTCAAGCGCGACATTGCGCATGAGATCTACCAGCCATAGAAAAGTTCGGCGCCACGCCGGAGCTGCTTGGCGTGATCGGCAGCTGGAGTGAAGGGGAGGGGGACGACATCGTCTTGAACCATCTTGCGGGCGTGGAACCGCGACGGCACCGTTTTTTTAAAGGTGATCTGTCGCCGCGATGACACCGCGCTCTAGGCCTGCAATACCGGTCGGGCCGTCCTGTCAGCTAGGGCGTCATTCGGGCGACCGTTGAGACCCGCAAGCCGGATATTTTCGATGATTGTGCTTATGTCGGCGTGCGACTGGAGGGATCGGCTTTGTAAGGCAGCCGCCGCCACGGCAGGCTATCAGTCCTTTTATCGCCCAATGCACTCCTGGCGGGCGCGAGTGCGTTGCGTCCTCTCAATCAGAACATCGGGGTGATGATCCCTTTCGACCTGGAGAAGGAACCAGTTACGGGCCTCTATCGCCGCTGCCATGTCAAAGTGTGGAAATGGATATCTGACGATTGGCACACGGCCTGGATATGTGTTGATCTCTTCAAGGTCGTAGCCGAGGCTATCCTTGTAGACGCAGAAGTCCGGCCCCTCTTGGCTGATGTAGCGGATTTTCATCTGATAAAGCCTCAATGTAGAGCTTCGAAAGGTCCTCGCTGGAATGAAAGGGCAGGGCGGCTTTCGCCGCCCTGTTTGTTGTTATTCCTCGCTGTCGTCGGTGTTTTCCTTGGCCTCGGAGCGGGGATGGACGCGAGTGAAGATGGCCGCGATCACATCGGTTGTGTAGATCGTCTTGCCGTCCTTTTCGTAGGAAGAGTTGCCAACCCGGGCCTCCACATAAACGCTGTCGCCCACGTTCACATTGTTCCTGATCCAGTCGGCGCGCTTGCCGCTCAGGATCGATACCGTAACCCAGTCGGTGCGCTTTTGGCGCCTGCCCTTCTCGTCGGTCCAGTTCCGTTCGGTGGCCACCGAAACCTTGAGCAGCTTGTCGAGTTCGGTGACCTTGCCAACGTTTCCGAGCAGGGTAAGGCGGTTGATGCACTGCATTTTCGTCTCCTATCCGCAATGGGCGAAGCCACTTCCCTTTGATCTGATGAACGGCCTCGCTGTTCATCGGAGCGAAGGGAGGTGGGCGCAGCCCGCCGAGTGTCCGGGCCGCGACCGATCAAGGGGTCGTGAGCAGCAAAAACGGAAGGTTCGGCGCGTAGCGTTGAAGGCCGCTTTTGTGTCAGCAAACGACAAACGGCCCTGGCCGTGCCTGCCCCTTGACTGGGAAAGGCCCGGGCGCTTTGGCGGATATGTCATTCAAGGGAAGATCCCGGCCGCACTCTTGCGGCCGTCCGTTCGAAACTCCACCGTCCTTCTGTGGACGGCGACCACAACCGTCGCCCGCGGGCCGTCTCTACGGCGCAGTTTGGAATGCGCGTTCCGGCCGCGGGCGCCGCGAATGCCAATTCGCGGTCTTGCAAGAGCGATCGTCACCCGAATGGGCCGAGACGGCCGTCAGGCTGGCTTGGTGAGCGCAGCGAATAGAGCGCGGCCGCGAAGCGGCTTGCCCGCACTTGCTGAAACCATCTTGTGATACAAAGCTTCGCATCGAGAGGAGAGGCCTATGTTCGGAATCATGATCCGTTCACCGCATCGCAATGTCCCGGCGGTTATATTTGTTGTGTTGTTTGTCGCGGGACTGACGGTGCTGCTGCTGTCATGAAACGGCTGGCTACGCAGCCTGCGCAGCTCTGAAAAGTGACGCTGGATCTCGAGGCTATTTTCGAGACGCCGAACCCTTGTTCGATCAACCTTGCTGCAAATCGGGAACCTCGTCGAATGAACATGTGGCCAGAACCCGGCCACACCTGTCTTTTGAACGGGCTCTGCATGAAATCGGTCGATCCGCGGTCCATTTGATCAGCATGGTGCAGGCGGGATCTCGCAAGCAATGGACTGCCTCGAACGCGAACGCGCGTTGCGAGAAATCGCACGCATCGGCGCCGTACAACCTGATTTCGGTTCCCGACCTGACATCGCGGAGCGTATCGCCGTCGACCACGTCGGCATAGAAGGCGGAGAGGTTGGGGCTGTTCATGGTACAAACGTGAGTGACATTCATGGCGGCAAGCAACAATCGGCGCATGAAGGCGAGCGAGGTTCCGGCGTTTGTTGATGCGATCATCAAGGCAGGCTGCGACATCTGCGCCGTCGGCCATGACAAATACGTGCTCGAGGACGCCGACCTGTCGCCGGCGGAACGGGAGATCGTGTGGCCGAAGATTAAGAAGATCGACGAGACTTACGGCGCGATCGCGATTTCCTCAAGCTGGAAATCGTTGCCTACCTGCGATCGATCGGCCGCTATCTGTAAGAAGGGATGACGCAGGACCGCCCAAGGCACCTTCTGGCTGGCGCCTTGTCGAGGTCGTGGTGGCCCGGCATGCTATCGGCTCGAACACACACCAAGCTGGGCCAGGTGCGCCTGCTCGATCGCCGCTATCTGCTCCTCCAATTTGTCCGGGCACGACCCCGCTCTGCTGCGGCGATTTTATGTTCAACTCGTCGAAGTCGAAATGCCCACCTGAACGAAATTAGCGCATTCTTGCAATTAACGGCCAAGCGACACCGCATGCGGCGAATCAGATCCGCGTTCCTTTAGTTAGGTCGCGAATAAGCGCAGTTTTTGGATCGCGTCCGCATTCCCACTTAACGGAAACTGCGCCCTTCATGACGCTATGGCGCGCTGACCTCAAGCAATGCAGGGGATAGGTTGACGCTTCTGTCATTTTTTCGTAGCTGTCGCTAGGCGACTTCTATAGGCTTGCAATTCAGGCCACCACTGATGCGAAGAGCGCTGGCTAACGCGTATTCAGGTAGTTTCTCCTAAGTTCACCGACAACAATTTGGCACCAGTTATTGGGCAGAATGGCATGCAAAGTACGGATCAGATTGCGGACATGTGTGGTGGGGCTGCCGCAGTTCTCGTCCCTTGCGCCAGCCGCAAGCGTCTCAGGCCAGATAGCAATGCATCCGCAGTTTCGCTTCGCCGTTCCGACCAATCCGATCTCGAAACTGCGTGGCTCGAACGACTTGCTAAGCTGCCAGTCGCATGCGAAGCAGCGGAGCTTTACGGTGGGCGAGGATTTCAACTCGCTCGGCAAGCCTCCGCGATAATAGGTGCGCCGCTCTACATCGTCTCGGCCGGGCTCGGCTTGGTGGCGTCTCATAGGCAGGTTCCTGCCTATGGTCTTACCGTCAGCGGCCTAGGACCAGATAGCATCGCCGTTCGAGTCAACGGCAGGTTCGACGCGGCTTCATGGTGGCGTGCTGTCAACAGAGGACCCTATTCGACCCGGCTTGCGCGCATTCTTAAGAAGAACGCGTCGCAGCCTATTGTTATTGCGCTGACCCAACCTTATGCGTGGATGTTGGCATCGGACCTCGATGCGCTAAGCGATGCCGAGGTTGCGCGACTGCGCATTATCGGCGTTAAACTCGACGCTGCCTTGCCGTCCCGCTTTGCGTCCACCCTCTTGCCCTATGATGAACGTCTTGAGGCCATCTTGGCGGGGACGCGGGCGGACTTTCCGCAGCGCGCTTTGTTGCATTTCGTCTCAGAAGGCTTGGCTGCCTGCCCTGGCGGCGATGCGTTGACCCATCAACGTTGGGTTCAGACGGCGTTGGCTGGGCGACACGCGCCGGTGCGTCGGAAACGGCCGCGCCTCCCGGACGAGGATATTCTCGCGCTCATTAAACGCCATTTACGAAAGACGACGGGGATCGGGGGCTTACTGCGCGTTCTGCGAGACCGGGAAGGAGTTGCCTGTGAGCAGGCGCGCTTTTCACGATTGTATCGCGCTGCACTTGAGGAAAGGACAGCCGGATGAGCCGTCGCTCAACTAGCAACGACCCAGTGCTCGCCGTCCGAGCTTTGCGGACGCAACAAGCCGGCGGGATCAATATCTATGCCTTCTTTGTGCCGGGTGCCGATTTGCTCAGGATCGCCGAAATCAGCCGAGTCCACAGGGATTCGGATGGGGCGCTGCATGGTTTCCAGCGCAAAGAGATACGAAACCACGTCCAGGCCATCGTCGAATTTCTCGATCAGGGTTCAGTTCTCTTTCCGAATGCTATCATCCTGGCGATCTCGCCGCGTGCGGTGTTCACACAAAGTCGAGGCAGCAAACCCGACGGGGATGTCAAAGCGTCTGACGCGGGCACCCTGCGTATTCCGATTCCAAAGGATGGAACAAAGGCCGCCTGGATCGTGGACGGACAACAACGCTCAATCGCGCTCGCACAAGTCAAAGACAAAGGCTTTCCCGTCCCAGTGGTCGCCTTTGTGTCTGAAGATTTGTCGACCCATCGAGAGCAATTCATTCTGGTCAACAAGGCGCGTCCACTGCCACCGCGATTGATCAACGAACTGCTGCCTGAGGTGGAGGCCGATCTGCCACGCGATCTCGCGCCGCGTCGCATTCCCAGCGAAATCGTGAACTTGCTCAACACGGCATCGGACTCTCCATTTCGGAACCTAATCAGGCGGTTGTCTGACGAGAACCCCGAGGCTGTGATTATCGATACGGCTCTGATTAAGGTGGTGCGCAACAGCATCAACAGCCCCCTTGGCGCCCTCGCGCCTTACAAGGCCTCATCGTCACGAGAAGCCGATTGCCTGTCGATGTACCGCGTCCTCACGGCCTTCTGGGGCGCCACGAGAGAGGTGTTTCCCGATGCTTGGGGGCGTTCGCCGATGGAGAGCCGTCTAATGCACTCGGCCGGAATTGAGGCGATGGGATATCTGATGGATCGCATAATGTCGCGGGCTTTGGGAGCGAATGATTTGCGGCGTCACGCTATGGATGCTCTTTTGCGCATAGCCCCATATTGCTGTTGGACCAGAGGGCGTTGGCCTGACATAGATCGCGACTGGAACGATATCCAGAACCTCGGCCGAGACATACGGCTGCTCTCTGAACAACTGGCGCGTCTTGATCACGTGCATTCCTTCGCAAAGGTCGCGTGATGAAGTTTGTGTTTGCCGACAGTCTGGATTTCGTCGATCCAGCCTATGATTTCATCGCCGATCGAAACGGCGCTGGTCGCGCCGTTCATCGAGACGACGAGTTTCCCCACGAGTTCTTGGACGTAGCTCCGTACGACGGCATCCTAGTCTCCCGCGGTATCGTGGGCGACGCTCTCATTCCTGGGAAATACACAGAAGCCCAATTGATGAGATTTCGGCGAGAAGGGGCCAGGCGGTTTCTTCGCTACCCACAGGATCGCTTTCCCAACAGCATGATGATGGGTGATTGCGGCGCATTCACCTACCGCAATATGCCGGAGCCTCCCTATCGAGCGGAGGACACCGTCGAGTTCTACGGCGACGGCGGCTTCACGCATGGCTGCTCGCCGGACCATCTGATCTTCGATTTCGACGATCAGGGCGCGGAGCGCTCGAGGTCCGAGATATCAGAAGAGATCCGTCGCCGCTTCGAAATCACGCAGCAAAATGCAGCAGAGTTCATCCACGTTGCAAGGACCCTCGGCCCCCGATTTGTTCCGATGGGCGTCATCCAGGGGTGGTCAGCGCCAAGCATGGCAGATGCTGCGGTCGGTCTTGCTAAGATGGGATATACGTATTTGGCGGTTGGCGGCACCGTTCCGCTTAAAATCGAACAGATCCGGCGCGCATTGGCGGCAGTTCGGGATGCATTGCCGCAACATGTTCGCTTGCATCTCTTAGGTTTCGGCAAGATTGAAAACTTAGCGGATATTGAACGCCACGGCGTTACCAGCTTTGACACGACGTCCCCCTTGGTGAGGGCGTTCAAGGACGCGCGCAAAAACTACTGGATGCGTAGCCGAACGGGAGAACTCTCCTATTACACGGCTATTCGCATCCCCCAGGCGATCGAGAACAACAGGCTGAAAAACAAGGCTCTTGAAGGGCGGATCAACCAGGAGGAAGCACGAGTGCTAGAAGGAGCCGCACTCGACGGCGTCCGCAAAGTGGCACGGCGTGAGATCGGAGTTGAAACAGCGCTCGATGCGGTCATGGCCTATTGGGACAAGCTCAACTGGGACAACGAAGCATCGCCGTCGCGGCGCGCTGACTCGCTGGAACGACAGCGGCGGATATATGCACGCACGCTTGAGGATCGGCCTTGGGAAGGATGCGATTGCCGCGTCTGCCGTGAAGGCGGTGTTGAAGCTCTGATCTTCAGAAATTCCAATCGAAATAAGAGGCGCGGAATGCACAACCTTCACGTTTTTCATAAGCACCTATGTGACTTTCGGGCAGACGCAGCATGAGTGGAACGCGCCTTCTCCATTTTGACGTCGTTGTGCCTCGTCAGCGTGAGGGTCTGCCGGTTTTCAGCTTTGCGGCGCGGGCCGGCGACGTCGGTCGCTTTGCCAGGATCGAACGGGCAGGCCGCGACGAAGCGGGCATCTTGCAGGGATTTCAGCGGCCGCAGATTGCTGGCCACATTCGCGAGATTCGTGACTATCTCGAAAAGCCGAACGCGATTCTTCCCAATCCGATCGTTGTGGCCTTCATGAGTTCTGCCAGCCTCGAGTTGCTGCCACCGCCTAGCGGTGGCAGCGGAGGTCAGTTCGGTCACCTCACGATCGATATAACGAACGGCGCTCCCGGGTGGATCGTCGATGGACAGCAGCGATTTACGGCGCTCAATGAAATACGCGGTCGTGAGTTCGAAGTGCTGGTATCGGGCTTCATCTGTGACAGTATCGAGGAACTTCAGAAGCAGTTCATTCTCATCAATAACACCCGCCCGCTGCCAAAGGCGCTTGTCTACGAACTGCTACCGCAAGTCAGTGATCTGCCGCCGCGCATGTCCAATAGGAGCCAAGCGGCACTTATGATCGAGGCGCTGAACTATCGTGAGGGTTCGTCCCTGCGCGGCTTGATCCGCCAGCAGACAAATCCGAAGGGCATCATTCGTGACACCGTCTTGCAGCGTGTTGTCATGAACTCGCTGACAGACGGAGCGCTTCGCCTCTACGCAGACGACAACCAATTGCTGCTCGATCGCGGTGTCGATCTGGTCAGCGAATACTTCCATGCGGTGAAGTATGTGTTTGCTGATGATTGGGAGGGAAAGTCGCCGAAGACATCGCGACTGGTACACGGCGCCGGGATCGTTGCGATGGGCTACGTCATGGAGGCTCTGCATGTAATGATTGGCGCAGAGGACCGAGAGTCCTTCGCTCGGGGGCTACGGCACCTCAAGGGTCGCACCGCCTGGAGTTCGGGTGAGTGGGCATTCGGACACGAGCGCCGGCGTTGGAATGGCTTGCAGAACGTTCCCTCGGACATCCGACAATTGTCGATGCACCTTGTGCAGGAACTGAAGCGGGCCCTGCCGCGCACTGTCGAGGCGGCGTGACACCATGGTCTATGCGGTCAAGGAAATCTTCTACACGCTTCAAGGCGAGGGCCAGAACGCGGGGCGCGCAGCGGTTTTCTGCCGGTTTGCCGGCTGCAATCTCTGGTCAGGTCGCGAGGTCGACCGATCTAAAGCGATTTGTCGGTTTTGCGATACGGACTTTGTCGGGACGGATGGAGATGGCGGCGGCCGCTTCAGCGCCGCAGGTGATCTCGCCCACGCGATCGCAGAAAAATGGCCGTCCGGCGACATACGACGTCGCCTCGCAGTCCTCACGGGGGGCGAACCGCTGCTTCAACTCGACGGTTCTCTCGTAGTGGCCCTTCACGCCAAAGGTTTTGAAATCGCTGTCGAGACAAACGGCACGTTGACGCCGCCTCCGGGGATCGACTGGATTTGCGTAAGCCCGAAGGCCGGCGCACCGCTGGTCCTGAAACGAGGCAACGAAATCAAGCTGGTTTTCCCTCAGGTTGGCGCCGAACCGGAGCGGTTCGAGGCGTTGGAATTCGACCATTTCCTACTCCAGCCGATGGATGGACCTGCGCGCATAGCCAATACCCAGGCAGCGGTAGAATTCTGCTTGGCCAATCCTCGCTGGCAACTCAGCCTTCAAACACACAAACAGCTAGGAATTCGATGAAAATCACACAGGCATTCACCTTTGAAGCGGCGCATCGCCTGCCCAACGTGCCGGAGACGCACCGGTGTCATCGCATGCACGGGCATTCGTACCGCATCGAACTGCGGCTGGAGGGGCCTGTCGATCCGCACACGGGCTTCGTCGTCGATTTCTTCGATGTGGAGGCAGCTTTTGGGCCTTTGCTGAAACGGCTTGATCACTATTGCCTCAACGACATCGAAGGGCTGCAGAACCCCACAGCCGAGAACATCGCGATATGGATATGGGACCGCGTCAAGCCGATTCTTCCTCAAACGACTGCTGTGGTCGTCTTCGAGACGCCGGACTGCTGGGCGGAATATGAGGGCTGACGCTTTTGCCGGGAGCATGCCATGAACGACTCTGACGCCATCGTTCTGTTTTCTGGGGGACAAGACTCAACCACGTGTCTCGCCTGGGCGCTCGATCGTTTCGCGCATGTCGAGACGATTGGCTTCGACTATCGCCAAAGGCATCGGGTCGAACTGGATGTGCGACCGGTGGTGTTGAATGCGTTCCGGGAGCGATTTCCAAATTGGGCCGGAAAACTCGGCGGGGACTACCTGATCGACGTTGCAGTGCTCAGCCAGGTAAGCGAGACATCGCTCACCCGCGACGTCGAAATCGCCATGCAGGCAAATGGTCTTCCGAACACCTTTGTGCCGGGACGAAATTTGCTCTTCATGACTTTTGCGGCTGCCGTCGCCTACCGGCGCGGCGCCAAGCACATCGTGACGGGCGTATGTGAAACCGATTATTCCGGTTATCCTGATTGCCGGGACGACACAATGAAGGCGATGCAACTTGCCCTCAATCTCGGCATGGATACACGCTTTGTCGTTCATACGCCTTTGATGTGGATCGACAAGGCTGAGACATGGCGCTTGGCCCACAGCCTGGGTGGCGATGAACTCGTGGACTTGATCCGCGACCAGACGCACACCTGCTACCAGGGCGATCGCACCCATCATCACGAATGGGGCTGGGGCTGTGGTGAATGTCCGGCCTGCGAGTTGCGCGCTGAGGGATATCGACAATTTACGACGCTACTGGCGACGCCATTACCGACAATGGAGGTTTCTAATGGCTGAAATTGATCGCCTCCGCAGGACGGAAGGAATCGTATTCCTGTTGTGCTTTGCCGGATCTATCCCGCTTGCGAACTGGCTCATCGGCAATGTCGGAACAACCTGCGTTCCGAACGGCCCATGTCTGATTCCAGTGGCGCCCGGACTTGTCGCGCCTAGCGGGGTGCTGGCGGTTGGGCTCGCCTTGGTACTGCGCGACCTTGTGCAGCGGCGACTTGGGTTGAGTTGGGCGTTTGCCGCAATTGTAATCGGCGCCTTGTTGTCGGCGAGTTTTGCACCGCCGGCACTGGTCGTTGCTTCCACGGCAGCGTTTCTCCTGTCGGAAATAGCAGACTTAGCGGTTTACACTCCGCTGCAGCGCCGTGGATTTGTCCGCGCAGCGATCGCAAGCAGTATGGTTGGGCTCGTTATCGACAGCATTGTATTTCTCGGTCTCGCTTTCGGCTCGCTTGAATTCTTGACGGGACAGGTGGTGGGTAAGGCTTGGATGGTGTTGGCGGCTCTTCCATTCCTGGCCTTGTTGCGCGCGCGAGATCGTCGACTTGGCCTTATGCCGGCTTGATATCCGGAACCGAAGCATCCTGCCCGTATTTGGCGGATACGCAGGAACTGGCCGGCTCCAGCCTTGGTGTTGATACAGTCTACTGGCTGCTCGAAGTATTCGGGGACATTCTCCGCTTCAGCGCGCCAGACGCTAACGCTCGTGAAGCTTTCCTGGATAATGTGCTGTGGCCAGATTACCTTTCTCCCGCGCCAGGCGGAGGAAGGGAACCTGTCGCGGGGGTAGGGCGTAGTCGTCCGTGGCGGTGGCTGCGCACCCCGTCCGGTTCGCGAACTGCGGACGAAGGGTTGGCAACTATCGACCGGTTGCTTAAAGTGCCGCTTCTTCTCAATCTGCAATTGCCTGTGGCAAATCAAATCTGCATCATGTGTGATGGGGAGGCAGATAGATGCGAGCGACAAGTGATTCGACGTCGGCTGTTTCGGCGGGCTTAAGGAGCCGAGCGTTCTATCACGCGTCCGAACGCGTGTGGCACCCGCAACGTTGCCGGTCCTGATTGTTCGATGGCAATCCGGTTAGCCTCGACTTCGGCGGCGGCGATGCTGGGCTATCTCGTTCAGCATCGCCTCTTCGGTTGCTGCAAGATCATCAGGATCGATGGACGTACGGTCGAAGTCAGGCTTTGCGATGTCGGGGGTCGGCGTCTCTTCTCGCTTCAAGCGTTCGAAGGCGGCGACTTCAAGCGGACGACACTCCATGCGGGCGCGCTGGCGATCTGTTCGCATGGGCAGTGTTCGATCAATGCCCTTGTCGACGGCGACGAAGCGGGCCCGCGTCACTACCGCGTCATCTATGAGGACGGTTTAGGCGCGACGGTGAGTGAGATTGAACTTCTGCCGCTGCCGGCGAGCCTTACTGATAGCCTTCCTGCGCGCCTCCTCCAGGGTCGAACTGATCCTTATGCGCTATTTTCTGCCCGTCACCGATTGCTCGTGGCGCTTGCGCGCTTCAATCGGCAAGTGGGCGGGCTGCGCGCCTTGCTGGCCAGCCGTATTGACCTTCACCCGCATCAGGCGTTCGTCGCGGGAACCGTCATCCTGGATCCGGTGCGGCGCTACATCCTCGCCGACGAAGTGGGCCTCGGCAAAACGATTGAAGCCGGGATCATTTTGCATGATCTTCTGTCGCGACGCCCGGACGCCCGCGTTCTCGTGCTCACGCCCGGCCCATTGACCCGCCAATGGCTGTGCGAAATGCACAGCAGCTTCGGTGGGCAGGCGTTCAAGCTTGCCGATCTTCATCCAATCCAGTCTGTCGATTTGAGTCGCTGGTCCAAGGTCATCTGCTCGACAAATTTTGCGCTCGACGGTCTCGACGAGGACCTGCTGGCGGTTCCCTGGGATCTGGTAGTGGTCGACGAGGTCCATCATCTGCTCAATGCTCCGCACCTCTACGAAATGGTGGAGCAACTCTCGCGCAGCGCGCGTGACCTTTTGCTGCTCAGCGCAATTCCAGTTCGTCGGCGCGAGTCCGAACTCTATCGCCTTCTCGCGTTGCTCGACCCGCGAACCTATGCCAAGGACGGCACCGGCGAAGAAGCGTTCCTCGCCATCTACGAGGCACAGGAACCGCTCGGGCGCCGGCTCAACCTGCTGTCGCACGATCTTACAGACCTAGAGAGCGGCGAGGCCACTAATAAAGATGTAATCGAGCGTCTTGGTCGGCTGTTGTCGCTGCCGATCTTACAAGAAGACGAGCAGCTTCAAGCGCTGCTTGCCGCCGCCGAAGCTGAGCCGGAGCGCGCTGCGTCGCTCGCGCGAGAGGCCCACTTGACAGTCTCGGATCGTTATCGCGTCAATCGCCGTATCCTTCGCAATCGCCGAGAACGCCTGATCAGCCAGGATCGTCTGCCGGCGATTATCCGAATGCCGACGCCGCTCTGCTACGAACCTGATCAGATCGAGGGCGAGGCAGTTACTGCGGCTGAAGCAATGCTTGCGGCGCTCGCCGCCGACACCAGCCTGTCACGCGACGTCCTGCGTCCGTTCAGCCGCATCCTCCTGCAAGCGCTGGTCGATCCCATCGCCACGCTCGACGTGCTGGTCGCGGTGCGCGATGCAAAGGCGGCAACGGTTAACTCTTATGGCCGGGAGATGCTGAATGCGGTGGTTGGTCTGGGTGGTGACCGCTGGACCGTACAGCTGCACACCGCCTGCGCTGGCGTCAAGGCGCACGTCGATCCCCGCCTCCTGTCAGCCGGACTCCGTCTGGCGTCCAACTGGCGCTCATCGCAGTCGTCATCGGCCCGCTGGGACGCGATGGTCTCGCTGTTGCGCGGGGAGATCGCCGCCAACCGGAAGACGCTGGTGTTTGCAGGCTTCCCCGGCGTCGCGCAAAGGCTCGCTACGCTCCTCAAGGACGTGTTCGGCGAGAAGTCCGTGACCGAGTTCCGCAGCGATCTCGATGACATGACAAAGGAGGAAAATGTCCGGCGCTTCCGCACCGAATCCAACGTCTCGATCATGGTCAGCGATGAAAGCGGCGGAGAAGGGCGCAACTTCCAGTTCGCGCATAGTCTCGTCCACGCCGACCTCCCCTGGCACCTTGCGGTAATTGAACAACGTATCGGTCGCCTTGACCGTCTTGGCCGGGAGGCCATTTCCAACCAAGTCATTTCGCATATCTGCGTCAGCGCTGGCGCGTGGGAGTCTGGCCTTTTTGCCTGCTACCATGACGGACTCGACCTATTCGGAACGTCGGTCAGCGGACTGGAATTCGCGCTGCGGCACCTGCAGGACGAGATTGTCGATGCGGCGCTCACAGGTGGTCAGGACGAGATGCATGACCTTGTGCCGCGGCTGCAGGCGATTGCCGCGGAAGAACGCGTTCGCGACGACAGCGAAGCGCTACTCGATGAAGCTTCCTATCATGCGGCGCGCGCTGAACGTTTCATGCACACGCCATCGCCCGGAATTGAGACAGCGCTGGAGGCCGCCTTTCTCGACTATTTTCGGGTACTGGCTGGTGGCAAGGGCGTCTCAAGACACGAGAGCGCAGACGGTGCCGAGGGGCTATGGTGTCTGCGGCCCGGAAATGTCCGGCACGGGGAACTGACGATCGTCGATAAGGACGCGGAGGGCGAGCTTCGCAAGCGCATTGGTACATTCCGGCGCGCGCTCGCGCAGCGACAGCGCGACGCAGAATTTTTCACCTACGGCAATCCGCTGTTTGACGCCGTGGTTGAATCGCTCGGCCATCGTCTGACTGGGCGGACCTACGCGATTGTCTGCCAGGCTGCGGGCGCGATCAGTTTTATCGGGCTCGAGATGATTGTCGCGGCCCGGCCGCGCCTCAACGCGAGCGACATCTCGCCAAGTCTTTTGAACCTCGCGGATGCGATCTTTGGGGCACGGCGGCGGCCATTGTTCGTGCCCTTGATTCAGGGCCAGAAGGTCGATGGCCAGCAACTGGCAACCTTACGAACTTCACTATCAGCGAAGGGTGAGGGGCCGCGCTGGCGCGATCTTAGCGGCGACGAGGTCCAGCAGTTCGTCCGGCGTGTCGACGGCGACCTGTCGACCTGCCTCAATCGCGCAATGGAGCACGACATCCCCGCTGCAAGACAGGTTTTCGCAAGGGAATTGGCCGAGCCGTTGGCCTCCGAACGCAAACGCATTGAGCTCCAACGGCGCCAGTTGATTGAAGGTGGCGATGCCGCCGGAGCAGCCGAAGCGGATATGTTAGAGCGCTACTCCGCGCTGATCGACAGCTGGGACATTGTCCTCGACGGGATCGGCTTTCTAGCCGTCAATATCCGGGGCTGATATGGCGAGCTTAGCCCCTTCCGCAGTAGAGCCGACCTTAGTGCAGCAATTCCGCACCGCTCTTTCGACCGGGACTGCTCCCGAGATGATCGTATTGCCGCCCTCGACCTGGCACGTCGACTATCCCCGCTGGCGCTTCTTGTCGTTGCTTCAGCGTTGTCCCGCGCCCACGCTTGATCATGGCGTACTGCTGCGGCAGGCGGCACGCTGGTCGCGCGGGGGGCTCTTCGTCGGGAACTGGACGTCCGAACTCGCCGCCGTCGGCGAGGCATGCGGCGTCACGCTTTCCGCGGCAGGCGATCTGATCGCTGCCCCCTATTGCCCGGATTGGCTGTCCGAAGAGATCTGGCCCGAAGGCCATGGTCTCGACGAACCACCCTTGCTAGCAATACCAGACGAGAGCCTCCCGGCAGAGCCGTGGCTCTGGTCGCTATCAAAAGGGCAAATGCGCAGGTGGCACTCCGCCGCGCAGAAGGAGGCTTGCTGGCAGGCGCTGATGGCACCGCCCGGCTCGACTACCTTGCTGGGCTTGCCGACCGGCGCGGGCAAGAGCTTAAGCTTTCAGCTTGCAGCGCGGTTCAGCGCTGGTGTCACGATCGTTGTGGTCCCGACGACGGCGCTCGCAATCGACCAATACATCGCCGCCAAGGAAATCTTGGCCGACTTCCCACATCTCGGCCCGCGCTATTATTCCGCCAACGATCCTGCCAGCGATCCTGCAGCAGTGCGCGCCGCCTTGCGCGATGGGAGTTGCCGATTGCTCTTTGCGTCACCTGAATCCTGCGTGTCAGGCAGCTTGCGTGCAGTGATCGACGATCTGGCGGCCGCAGGACGCTTCGCCACTTTGGTGGTTGACGAAGCGCATATCATCGATTCCTGGGGTGGGCATTTCCGCGTCGAATTCCAGCTACTCGCGCTTCGCCAAACGCAATGGCTGAAGTCTAGTGGGGGGTCGCTGCGTACACTACTCCTTTCGGCGACCTTCACGCCGCATTGCCTCGACCTGCTGCGCACGATGTTCGGCGGCGATCAATGGCGACAGTTCGCTTGCCAGCGACTACGCCCGGAGATTTCCTATTTCAGCGGCGGCTTCACGGCGCCTGACGATCGCGAGGCGGCGCTCGTCGAGGCGCTTCACCATCTACCTCGCCCGCTGATCCTCTATGTGACGGAGGTCGGCGAGGCCATTCGGCTCCGTGAGGTTCTTGTCGGAACCGGATTTGCAGCAACAGAATGCTTTCACGGCGATACTTCGGGCGCCGATCGACGCCGGCTGCTGCTCGCGTGGCGAGCTAACGAGGTCGAGATAATGGTGGCGACCTCTGCCTTCGGCATGGGGGTCGACAAGCCCGATGTCCGCGCCGTCGTGCACGCCTGCTACCCCGAAAATGTTAATCGGTACTATCAGGAGGTCGGCCGCGGCGGCCGCGACGGCGCGAAATCGGTCGCGCTGTGGATGCCGTTGACGCCGAAGGATCGGCGGGTAGCGACGAGCTTGCTGCCGAAGATGCTTGGCGCTGACCTGATCGCTCTGCGCTGGCAGACGATGCTGGGTGCGGCGCGCGACGAGGAGGACGGCATCCTCAACATGCCGACCAATGCCAAGCACCAGCGGCTGATGGGCGGGCGCAGCTATGGCGAGAATATCCGATGGAACAAGCGGCTGCTGCTGATGATGGCACGCGCCCGCCTGATCGACCTCGTTGATCTCCAGTTAGAAGAGGACAGCGCTGTGCCGGAAGGGCGGGTCGAGCGCGTGCGCCTACGGTGCAACTTCGTGCCCAGTGACCCGCGGATTGCAGAACTGCTCAAATCGCCGCGCGAGCACGACCTGCGCGAAGCGGGCCGCGGCATCCGGGCGCTCGACGACTACCTCGCAGGCACTGCCAAGATCTGTCGGCTGCTGCGCCGCGAATATGGCGCGGAAACGATCATTGCCTGTGGCGGCTGCATCGCCTGTCGCGACGAACCGCTCGATCGCTATTCTATTCCTGCGCTGGACTTCGACCCGCTGGGGCCAACCAAGCCAAGGCTCGACGTCGTCTCCTCAGAAATCTTCTCGAGCGGCGCGAAGGCGATCGGCGCGCTGGCCGATCGCGTGGCCGACCTTATCAGCGAGCAGCGGCTCGTCCAGTTCCTATGCGCACCCGACCTTCTCGGGCAGGTGACGATGGCGCTCGCCGAGCGCCTGCTCCCGGCCGGTCGCCACTTCTATCGGCTCGATGATGCGCGGGAGATCGGCAGGCTCAATATTGATCCTGGCATGCATGTCGTCGCCATTCATGGGCGCATGCCCGATCGCGCGATGCTTCGCTTGCGCGCCGGGATGCGGATCTCGCACCTCTTCCCCAAGGATGCGCAGATCACCGATGCCAATGACCGCGTCCTGCTCATCCATGAGGGGGCGTTCTTTTTTCCTTCCTATGACGAATGGCGGACACAGATCTAATGTTCACGGACTCTGAAGCGACCCCTGCCCGCGTCGAGATGCTGCTCGAAGTGGTCCGTTCGATGAGCGACCGCAAGCTCGATGCGTCGACGATTCGCCAGTTGCTCCAGCCAGAGGGGCTTCCGGCACGGACCAGCAAGAGCGACCAGGCGGGACGCGCGATCACTGCGGCGCGGGAACTTGATCTCATCGAGGATCAGGCCGGCGGTATAATCCGCGCCAGCCGCACGCGCGACAATCGCTCCGCTCGGACGGCAGTGGTTGAGGCCATCGACGATAAAGTACTGCGCGACGACAAGATCGAACCCTGGTTTGGGCTGTTCTACGCCTTCCTGCTCGGGCGGGACGAATCAGCTGCAACTGGCAAAGACGCGGGAGAGCATTGGGAAGCGCGGTTCGAGCGTGAACTGTTCGGCGGAGCCAAGCAGCCGAACAGGTTCAACGATAGCAAATATCGCGGTTTCCGGCGCTGGTTCCGTTATTGTGGGCTCGGCTGGCACGACGGCGAGGACCGCTTCCACCCCAACCCCTATGATCGCGTGGCGCGGCAACTCCCTGCCATCTTCAGCCAGGGGCGCGATCTTTTAATCGACGTTTTCATGGACCGGTTGTCTCAGCAGTGCCCCGAACTTGACGGAGGGCATTTCTTCCTGAGAACCAATCCGAACTGGGACCGATCCGCCCGCACGATCTCGCTCGGTCTGTCACATGCACTGGTCGATCTGCATCTCGACGGTGTGCTGGTGCTCAACTGCCCGCTTGACAGCGACGGCTGGAGCATCGCCAAGGCTGCACCGCCGCGGGACGGGGTTCATCTGAAGTCCGACCTAGTCTCGGCCGTGCGCTACAACCCCGCCAAGGGAACGCGTGCCAATGGCTGAGCCGATCGTTGTGCCCGCGCGATTAGGGCAACCCTGCTGGACCGATGCCAATCTCGAGGCAACAGTTCGGACCGTCGCCGCCGTGGGCGACGAGAGCGCTTCGCGCTTCCTCGCCACGCATGCGCCGATGTCTCACGTCCGCGTCGGCGACACCGAACGCACGCTCACCGACGCCAAGGTGTTCGACCATATTGTGCGCCTGAGCGCGCGCGAGAATGTCGTGTTGGTGCACGGCGCGCCCGGCACCGGCAAATCGCACCTCATCAACTGGGTGAAACTCCGCTACGACCATGCCCTGAAAACCGGACAGCTTGCCGATGTGCTGCCTGTGCTCGTGCGGCGCCGCACCGGCAGCCTCAAGGATGCGCTCGAGCAGCTCGTCGAGCAGCTGCCCGACCGCTTCCACAAATATCTTGAGCCGGTGCAATCCGCGATCGACCGCATCTCCGAGAAGGAGGCGCGCAAGAAGCTTGCGACCGAACTCCATCTTGAACTCGGAGTTCGCTGGGAAGAGGCGGGCAGGTCGCCGTTGCCGCGCACGATCCGCCATCTCGCCGAAGCTTTCCACGCCGAGGGCTTCGGTGCCTGGCTCTGCCGCGAGGGCGGGGTGATCGACCGTAATATCCAGCAGTTGATCAGCCCGAGCGATGTGCGCGACCGCGAGAACTTTCCGCCTTTCACCGCGGACGAGTTCCGGATCGACAATCCGCAACAGCGCAGCCACGGCCTCAACACCGCCAATGTCCGCCGGCTGATCGATGAGTTCGCCGAGGAGCCGGAGTCGGCCGAACAGGCGGCGCGTCTGTGCAACGATAGCCTCCGCGCCGCGCTGCGCGAGTTGACCGGTCTCGGCAATGCGGCGCTATCGACGATCCTGCGTTCGATCCGCCAAGACTTGCGCAAGGAGAACAAACGGCTAGTCCTGCTGATCGAGGACGTCTCGACGCTCTCGGTGCTCGACGACGAAGTCGTCAACGCTGTCGAGCCGCAGGACGACGCCAGCCTCTGTGATCTCACGTCAGTGCTCGGCATGACCGAGCAGGCTTATCTGCGCCTTCGTGACAATCAGTATCAGCGCGTTGCCGGCAGCGGTCTGATCCTGTCCTTTCCCAAGGATGCGAGCGCTGCATCCTGGGCCGACGAGAATGCGGAGATCGATCGATTCATCGCGCGCTATCTGAATGCCGCGCGTCTGCCAGAGCCGCAGGTCGCCCTGATCGCCGATCATCGGCGGCTGGGGGGCGACGTGAGCGTCAGCGCGTGTGACGACTGCCCTGCCAAAGAGGCCTGTCATGCGGCGTTCGGCAGTGTGGCCTTTCGCGACACGGTAGTTGGCTTGTTTCCGTTCCGGCCGGGTACCGCACCGTATCTGCTCGACCATCTTGATGAATCGCAAACAGGCGTGCGCCCGACCCAGCGTGGTCTGCTCGATCATGTCACCAAGCCGGTGATGCGCCATGTCGATGCGCTCGACCAAGGCGACCGCCATCCCTTGTCCCTTCCGATCCGCCGAAAGCCCCCAACCGATTGGCAGACGCTCACCGAAACCTATTTAGGCGGATGGGCTGCAGGCGATCAGACACGCTTGCGCCTCTTGGTCGAAGCCTGGACGCGCAAGACCAAAGCACCTGATATCGCCAGCGACCTGAAAGCGCTGCTGGAGCCGTTCAACCTGCCGGAGTTCAGCGCCAAGGCCGCCGATGGCGGACCGGTCCAGCCGGTTCGCGATGCGCCTTCGGGCGCAAAGGCACCGGGCGTCCAAGCGACTGGCGGTGACACGGTGGTGTCCCTTCAGCCTGTACCGGCACCGATCGATGCCGCCGTGCAGAAGCGACTCACGGATCTTATCAACAGGCTTGAGCGCTGGTGGTCCGGTGAGACGCTGGAGACCCCAAGAGACTATCAGGAGATTCTGCTTTCCTTCCTGAAAGGCGCGCTTCCGCTTGATGATATCCGATCGCCAGCGGTACCCGCTCAACGTCTGTTGCGTGAGGCCAATCGCGGTTCAATCCGCATCGAGGACTCGGCCACCCAAGCCGTGTCAAACAGGGTCTCCTTTGCCTTCGAGCGCACCCAAGACAGTTATGATCTGATCGTAGCTCTGATCCATCATGCCATCGAAGGCAGGGGAACGTGGGACTTTCCGCAGAGCGAGCGCTACAAGAGGATTGTTGCGCGTTGGCTGCGCAATCACCAGCGCGCGATGCTCGCCGCGCTCGATCCAGTCGGTCTTTCAACGACCGTGCCGATCAAGCACGCAACCAAGTTCCTGTGCATGTCGGCGATCATCGAGCGCCGCGCCGAACTGCCGCGCGATACATCGGCCGCCTTGTCACACGTGACATCTACCGAGGCGATGAAGCTTCCAACGGTGCTCACAGATCCGCTGCGAAAACTCTATAACGACCTGCCCGAGAGGCAGCGCACGCTGCAGTCATTTCTCGTCGAGGAGACCAACCTTCCCCAAGGGGCAACCGGTGGCATACTTGTTATCGATCCCCAGGTGATCATAGAGGCAATCACCGAGGCGCGCAGCGATCCCTCGATCGCGCCCCTTCCCCCCGACTATTCGGCAAGTTACTGGAAGTCGCGCTACCAGGCGTTCGAGGGGCTTAAGGCCTGGGCAGGGCTGCCCGGCGCGATCGCGACCGAGCGCGAGGCGATCGGCGAGTTGGTTCACACAATCGATCATGTGCTAGCGCGCAATGGTTTTGCTACCGGCGGAAATTATGCCGGCTTCGTCGATTTCATCGCCGACATGGCCCGACTTATCGAGCTTTTGAAATTATCTTTCCGCTGGCCGAGCACCGATACAGACTTCTTCAAACGCGACAAGATTTCCGATCGCAGCGCTCCTATGGCGCGAGTATTGGCGAACGCCGCGGCGGTCGCTGAGGGGACAAACGATACTGATGTCCTGCTGTTCGATCCGCAGGCACTGGTTGAAGTCGCGGCAGTCGTCGAGCGATGCCGACTCTTGATAGAAGCAGCAAACGCACACGCCGAGGCGAAGCTAGCCCATATGATTGGGGAGGGCGATCCCGACGCGCTCGAGAGCGAGATAGTCGCGGAATTGGCGCGGGTCACCGGCGTTGCGCAGGAGGTCGTGGCATGAGCCGCATCTCAGACCTCATCGCACTTATGAAAGGGATCCCTGACAAGGAGAAGCGCGCCACCCAGTTGGGAGAGATGGTCGCGATCCGCGATAAACTCAGCAACTCCGCTGACCTTGCCGAAAGATTGCGGAGCCTGAGTTCCGCGCTTGAAGCAGTCGAAGGCGCAAACTTCGTCGAGAAAGCCAAACAGGGCCTTGCGCAGGCGTCTGCCAACGCAGCGCGATTTAAAGCGCGTCTCGAGGCTGGATCGGGTTTCGATCGCAAGCACGCCGACGTCACGCTAACTGCTATCAACGAGCGCCTCGAAAATGCGTCGGCTGCTGTCACCAAGGGTTGGCGGACGCTGGTCGATGAGCAGGGAAAACGCTACCAGCCCCTCGCCGAAGCCGCCGGGCGCGCATCGCTTCCTGGCGCAGCCGCGCTCAATGCCGCGATCGCGCGGCTCGACGATTGGCGCGACACTCCGCCCACGACGCCGCAGGCGGCAGAAGTCTATGTCGCGAACGCCGCACGCATCCCGGCCGCGATCGCCGATCTAGGTCTCGAAGGGCGGGCCGGCAAGTTCATGGTCGATGCGGCGAGCGGTCGCGCGAAGGCGAAGGAACTCCAGAATGCCGAGGTTCTCGCATTCCTTGATGCCAATCCAGCAGTCTGGTCAATGTTAAAGGTCGGGCTCTAAATGACCATCGCATCGCCGACGTTCGTTTCGGACTTCCTCAATTTCATCGAAGAATGCGAACTACGGCTCCAGAATTGGGGCTTCTACGAGGTCGCCTTCGACGAAGCCGACCTTTCGGCCCTCATCGAGACCGACGCCCCCGATGGGGTGCGCGAGGCATGGGACGCACTTGCCCGTGACGGCATCGATCTTGGCACCCTGCTGGCCCAGATGCGACGCGCGGATCTCCTGCATCTGGTCCCCGATGGGTCGGGACGCATCCGCAGCCGCTTTGCCGAAGGGCTTCGGTTGCTCGCGCATCTGCGCCAGCGCTTCGGCTATCAGGACTGGGCGAGCGGCCGCCGGCTTGTCGCCGACATCAAGCTCCATCTCGCGCCGCGCCGCTATCCCGCGATCGGTATTACGGCCGACACCGCATGGGCCGGCATTGCGCCGCATGCGTCCCAGCCTACGTTCCAGCGCGCAGTTTTCGAAGCTTTGGCGTCGCGGGCCGATGGTAGTACCTTCACCTTCGCCGGGTTCCAAGTGCGTTCCTTCGAGCGGATCTTCCGATCCTATGGCACCGAGGAGCAAAATGGGACCGTGGTCTGTGCGAGCACCGGCGCGGGAAAAACCAAGGCCTTTTACATTCCCGCCTTCACCGCGATCGCTCCCGAACTCGGCAAATTTGCTGATCGCTTCACTAAGGTCATTGCGGTCTATCCGCGAAATGTCCTTCTCGCCGACCAACTCCGTGAAGCGATTGCCGAGGCGGGTAAACTCGGCGCACTGCTCAACGCTAATGGCATGCGGCCGATCACGGTCGGGGCTTTGCTGGGGGATCTTCCTCCCGCCGGTCACTTTGATCTTGGCGACAAGAGTCCTTTTCTCAAACAATGGAAGCGCGTACACAATCGCGGATGGGTGGTGCCCTTCCTTCGCGCGCCCTTCCATACGAGCCGCGGCGAACTCGTCTGGCTCGATGCCGACCGCAAAGCCGGACGGACCACCCTGTATCGGATCGACGCACTCGACGAGCCGCCGGAGATTCCCGATGCCGTCATCCAGCTGACCCGCGAAGGCCTGCAGGCCAATCCGCCCGATATCCTGTTCCTGTCACTTGAGATGATGAACCGCGAGCTCGGCAATCCGCTCTGGGCCAAGACATTCGGAATCGGGGTTGAAGAGAAGCCGCGGCTGTTTCTGTTCGACGAGGTCCACAATTACAGTGGGCTGAGCGGTGCCCAGGCGCCCTGGATCGTCGCGCGCTGGCGCCAGGCGGCGCGACCTAAAGGATTACATGTCGTCGGTTTGTCGGCGACCCTGCGCGACGCGCCCAAACATCTCGGGACGATCGGCTGCGTGAATCCGGAACGCGTCGTCGAATGCACGCCGATGGATGGCGAACTCGAGCCCGAAGGCCGCGATTACACCGTCATCGTCAAGGGTGACGCCGGGTCCGGCGCCTCGCTACTCGCCACGTCGATCCAGGCGGCCATGTTGCAATCGCGGCTGCTGACACCCGCCCATGTCAGCTATCCGCCCAGCGAGAGCCTCGCCGGTTGGTCGCTCTATCTACGCAAGGTTTTCGGCTTTACCGACCAACTTGACAGCCTCAACCGCTGGCTCCCCGACCTCGATGACGCCGAGTGGAACCGCTTGGCTCAATATCGGCTGCCCCCCGATAAATCCGGCCAGACGGTGAGCCAGGCAACCGAACGCGCAATGCTCGCGGATGGCCAGATCTGGTCGCTGCCCGATACGCTCGGCCATGACCTGCGCCAGAGCGCTCGGGTCAGCCGCTGCAGTTCGCAAGATCCAGGCGCCGACACCTCCTCCGACATCATCGTCGCGACCGCAAGCCTCGAGGTCGGCTACGACGACCCCGATGTCGGCGCAGTCATTCACCACAAGGCGCCGCGTAGCATCGCCTCCTTCCTGCAGCGCAAGGGCCGCGCCGGGCGCACGCGCGGTTCGCGGCCGACGACGCTCATTGTCCTGTCGGACTGGGGCCGCGACCGCTGGCTATTTCAGAACAGCGAACGCCTGTTCCAGCCCGAGGTCGAGTCGATCAAGGTGCCGTTGCTCAACCCCTATGTGCAGCATGTCCAGGCGACGAGCTTTCTGCTCGATTGGGTGGGCCGGCGAGTCGGCGCCGCTGACCCGGTGCGCTATCTGCGGCGCCCCGGCAAATATGACGCGGCCGCGCGCGGCCGCGCGATCGCCTTGTTACGCCGCTTGCTTGATCTCGGGGACGACTATGCCGCCTTCCACCGAGAACTGGGCTGGGTGGTGCGCCTTACCCAGCGGTTCGGTTGGGCGAGCGACGAGGACATCGACCGGGTCGTCGACACGATGCTTTGGGAAGCGCCGCGGCCAGTGCTGCGCCACGCCGTGCCATCGCTGTTGCGCAAACTTGAGGCGGAATGGCGTTTCGCAGATCCAAGCCGGGATAATGATCGCGAGGACAGCGGTGCGCGTCAGCCGCTTCCGAGCTTCATCCCCGCCGCGTCCTTTGCCGATCTCGCAGCGTCGGATGTGACAGTCGACTTTCCCGGGACGAACAAGGACGTTGAGATCCGTGGGATCGCGTCGCAGCTTATCGAATCCTGCCCCGGGCGCGTCTCCAAACGCTTTTCCGTACGCCGCCAGGAGCACGGCTATTGGCTCGCCGGGTCTGAGCAGCTTCTCACCGCGCCTAGTCCGGTTATTGTGCCGGCGCGCCAGTTCTTCCCCGACACTCTCGCAATCGGCACCGACCAAGCCTCGGCAGCGCTTCAGCCGTTGCGCGTGGCGCTGGTTGAGCGGCCGCGCGACGTCAAGGACAGCAGCAACGCCGCGTGGCTCTGGTTGAACAGCGCCGAGTGCATCGGCGATGGGCGGTCGCTTCGTTTGCTCGGCCAGCAGCATTGGCAGGAAATCTTCGACGATACGCGTGCCTATCTGCACGGCGACCTAAATGCAGTGCTGATTCGCCGCCGAACAAGCGAAGGTCGCTTCGATATTTTGATGAACCGCGGCGTCGAACGCCGCGGTGCAATTCTGCTGGCCTCAACGTCGGACAATGGCGAGGTCGTGCGCGAACCCGTCGGCTTCGAGCAGACGGTCGACGCCCTTGTCTTCCGAATTCGCGAAGAGCGTCTGCGCGTCCGGCCCGCGCTCGATGACGCGACCATGGGCCGGCTGCGCCAGGATTATTTCAAGCGTCTGCTCATGGGCTCGTTGTTGCTGCGCGAAGCGGCAAGCAGCTTCACACTTGAATGGGTGTGGCAAACCAGCCTGGCGATGCTCACCGCTACCGCACTCAAAGCTAAGTGCAGCCTCGAAGCAGCGCAGTCGCGGCTCGACGGCAAGCGGGTCGCGGCAATCGGGCGGGTCCTTTCACGCATGTTCAGCGTCTCCGCGCTTGATGATGACGATGCCGACGATCATCATGCCGGCGGCAAGGCGCGTAAGCGGCTCGAGGCTCTCTGGTCCGACTCTGCCTGCGCGGCGGAGATCACGCGCGCCGAGACCGCGCTCTGGTCCGATCTAGACGAGGATTTCGAGGCTTGGCTGCGTCAGCGCCATTTGCAAACGCTCGCTGAGGGCTGCCTAAGCGCTGTCCATGCCGTCGCCACCGATGTCGGGGAAGGTGATCTCATGGTCGATGTCCTCGCCGAGGACGGGAATCCGCTGATCGTCATTTCGGAAAGCGCGCCCGGCGGCATCGGGCAGATCGAAGCCTTTGTGCAAATGTCACTCGACGGCGAAGGTGCGTTCGAGCGGGCGCTGGCGCACGCGCTTGGCTTCTGCACCCGCGCGCATATCAGTGAGAACCTGATTGCGGTCGCCGAACACGCCCGCACTCCGGGAACGCTCGCAGACGCTTTCGATAGAACGCGGCGTGCGCGCGGCTATCAGCAAACTCTCTCCGCGCAAGAGCGCCTCACCGGGGCTCTGGAGGAGGCAGGGCTTGGCGCTTCGCGCCAAAATGTCGTCGCGGTGACCGGCCGTCTGCTCCAGCCAAACAGCAATACGACGACCGATGCCTGGTTCGACAGCCTCAACCGGTTGTGGGCGAACAGAGAAAGGCGGCTTGGTGCGCCCATAGATGCGCGCGTCTTCGCCTATCTGTTGGCCGACTCCCCTTATGTCCGCCGGCGCTTCTCTTTGATGATCGAGCGCATTACCGCGCAGCAGCCAGCCGAGGCGCAGCTGTTCGCGCGGACCCAAGACTTTCTGGTGCCCGGCTGCCACGACAGCTGTCCGCAATGCCTGGCCAACACCAATCGCTTCGCCAGTGACATTCGTCCGTCGCGGGAACTGACCGCTCAATGGCTGCGCGCTTCACGACCCCCGACGCCCTCTCTCTCGATCTCGACGGGCTGGGTCGAACGGCTCCATGCTCTGCTAATGAGCGAGGATCGGGTTGAGATCATTGGCGGCGCCGACGACCTTGCGGAAATCGCGCGGGCGCTACAAACACTCCTCACCGAGCCGTTCGAGCGCGATTATCTGCTCGTCTGGCCGATCCTGAGCGGCGTGTCGCGCAATCCCGATGGCTGGCGGGTCGGCGTAGAAATCCGCAACATGGGGGTGCGGTGATGCGACCGGCGCTGCAAAGCCGCGACATCTGGACTCATGGTGGCGGCTGGCCGCTCCCCGACCTGCTGCGCTCGGCGCTCGCGTCGCTCCTGCTCCTAAGCGAGCATCGCCGGCCGGCCTATTTCGCGAGCCCCTGGATCACCGACTTTGACCTGTTCGACAATCGCTTCCGGGACTTTGCCGCGCTCTTTCCGCGTCTCGCCGAGCAGCCATGGATCCGCTTCTCGGACTATCTAACCGCGCTCTCGACCAAGCTCGATGTCCGTCTGCTTACCACCGATAATGACCGCTCGCGTGCATTCATGAGTATCCCGGCGCTCAAAAATGTGTCGCGCGTGTCGTGTCGCCTCGGCGACAGCAAGTTCCACGAAAAGGGCATTCTCGCACCGACCTTCTACATTGAGGGGTCGATGAACATCACCCATCACGGGGTACGCGTGCGCGGCGAGAAGGTCGTGTATCACAGCGTCGTCGGCAACGGCTTGCCGCCCAAGATCGCGGAAGCCTATCTTGAGCTTGATCGCCATTGGAAGACGCTTGCATGAGCGACAGCAGTACGGTCACCACGTTGCTCGACATGTTTGGCGCCCGACTATCGGGGGAATTGGCCTTTTCGCTATCCCTGCACGGTAGCGTGCGCGCCGACCATCCGCTCGCCAATGAGATCGCCGCGACGCTCAACGGTAAGGTCGCGTCTCTACCCTATCCGCGCAGACAGGATGTCGTTTGGGTGACCCTCGCGCCGACGGCCGGGGAACTCCGGCGCGCGATCGAGGACCTTCGCTGCTGGGTTCTCCCGAGCTTCGGCTGGGAATCCGCGCCATCGATACTGTCGGAGGGTGGTACGGCCGGACAAATGGGATCGCTTCTGCTAAGGCAGTCACCCCAGGGCTATTTCCGCTGGCACAGCCGTCTCGCCGACATCCATCATGTGATCGCTCGTCTGGCAACAATGCGTGCGGTCATCGCACAAGCGCCCGCCCGCCAGTCGCAGTTGCGCCCGAGCCTTGAAATGCTGCGCCGCCAGTTCACCTTAGGGCTCGCGACCGGTGACCGAAACACCGCGCTCCAAGCGATCAACGATATCGATCAACGCCAACTCGATACGGCATCCAATGCGCTCTCCATGCGCATTCGCCTCGCCGCGGCCTTTGGTGACGATCAGGCGATTGTTAATCATCCGCAATTGGACGACCTGCTGTCGATGCGCATACCACAGCGCGTCGTCGAAAGCGTGCTCCTGGCCCATCATGCAGTCTTCTTGGCCGACCACGAGGCCGCGGGTAACATCGAGGCCGCCCTCGCGGCATATCTGCCCTTGTACGGCCGCCTTGCTGGACTTGCCGGTCACCCTACGGACGGTGCCGATGCCGCTATTGTGCGCATGGCCACCTATGATGCGGCGCTCGCGAAAGATGCAGGCCGGCTCCATGCGTTAGCAGACCGTTTTCCGGGCGATGCGGTCGTTGCGGCGCTCGCTTCCATCCTCCCGGCGCTCGGCCTGCAGTCGAGTTCAGAGCCCGCGGCGCCGCCCGTTCTAAAGACCGAAGCCCAGTTGGTCGAGCCGCCGTTTGTAGAGACCGTCGAGCCACCTGTTACCGAGGGTGAAACGCACAAAGTCGCTTCGGTGCCGGTCACGGACGAGCCCGCGTTGCCGCTCGACTGGTCGGACGTTCCTACGCTCGTTGCGACCGACGCACACGAGCCCTTGGCCGCCTTTCTCCAGCGCGCCATGCTGATGCCCGACGCCTGTGATCCGGGTGACGGTGACTTCGTCATTGAACTGTTCACGGACTCGGACATCATAGCGGATACGAAGAAACGCGCCGCAGCTGACCAGGTCCTGACGACCGTCATCGACGCCTATGTTTGCGAGGAGCGGTTTCCGCGGCGAGAACGCCTCAGCCTCTATCAGGCGGTGCTCGAGATCTGGTCGTCGAGCCGTACAATGTCGACCGATCCGATAGACGGGCAGTTGCTGCTCACCATCGCCGATGCGCTGCTACGTCTCGACGGCCGTCTGGAGGCGATAGCCGCAACCGCGATAGTGCGCTGGTGGGAAGCCCGGCCGGTCCGCTCGCGCCTCGCTTGGCTCGGCGAAGCTCTGGAGCTTTTGACCGAGCAGAGTACCGCTCAAGATTATCTTGCGCTTTGGTACGCGGGTGCTGGTCTCACAAAGGTCGACCACGAAGGTTTTTCTGTCGCCGACCGGCATCTTTGGTATCGACTTGGCCGCCGCCTCGGTCTGGATGTGACCACGACCGACGAAGCGCTCGGTGGAGATTGGCAGCCCCTCCAATCTGCGGATGACCCGCTGCTTGCGGCGGGGTTCAAGAAGATCGCAATCGTCTCATTGCATGAACGTGCGGCGCGAGAAGCGGCCGCGCAAATCGAAGATCGCACGCAAGCCCACGTCGTCTTAGTGACGGATCATGCTGCAGGCGAAGGCACCGCGTCAGCGACAACGGCCGATGTCATACTATTCGTGTGGGGGGCCACCAAGCACGCGGTTTATCGTGCCTTCGATAAGGTAAGAGATCGCCTCGAATATGTGCAAGGGACAGGTAGCGCGAGTATCGTCCGGGCGCTCGAACGCAGAGTTCGCGCGGCTGGAATGTAGTTAAAGTTTAAGTGATCGGTCAGTGGTCTGTGACTCGTCCGAGATCACCATTCAGGCGACCGGGTTGCCGAACACCTTCGTGCCAGAGCGGAACTTGGGAACTTGCATTTCTGGACTTTGCGGCCGCTGTCGCGTTCCGGCTCTACCCTGTTCAGATGATGTTAGTTCTTGCGACAAATTGACAATTTCGAGCAGTGCCTCCAGGCTAGTCGATATTCTGGAGGGGGAGATGGCTGAATGCGTCTTCTGCGGTGACATCGCAGGCACCGCTATCAAAGTGCCGTATGGATATCTGCCGGCTGTCGGCGACCGCTATCACGATAGCGATGTTCTTGTCGATTTGCCTAGCTGTGTCGAGTGCAGCGAAATCCTATCTGAGGTATCTTTCGGCTCGATTGAGGGAGCCTCTCGGTATCTTTCATCGGTGTATCGCGAAACATACCATCATTGGCTTGGCGATATGCTCTGGACAAGCCAGGAATTGCGAGAGCTTGGATACAATCTCAGCTCGACAATCGAGCAATCTTATCGCGTTCAATTAGAAGTAAAAGCCCGCGTAGATCACTGCGAGAATGTTGGCATATTGGGTCCGGCTATCCCTGACGAAATTCTAGATGACATAAATTATGCGCTCTCGCTTTTGGGTGCCGGGCCTGGGCGATCCCCGAAATAACGTGATCGCCCGCATCGTAGATCCGTAGATCGGGCCGTTGGTCATGTGGCTGTTCCCGTAGCGATCGACCTGCATTGTGATCGATCCCGAGGCGTAGGGGCAACTAATCCTCCCCTGCCAGATTCCGGAACTTTTTGTCACTGCCGCCGGGGCGGCGTAGCCCTTCTCGACCGGCTGACGCATCACTGCGAAATTGTTAAGACAGGAAACGATCCTGGCGCACAGTAATCGAGATGGGTTGGGAGGTGGTAGGCTGATTAGGGCCACCCACCCTTCTCGCACTTCAAAGCCCGATTTCAAATTGGACCCATTTAGGGGACATTGTCGCCAGGTTCCCAGCAGACACTGCTGCGGAAATGGGTTACTCTGACAGTTCTACTGGGGGGTGAACATGAGACGAGCTACAACTGTATCGGTTGCGCTCTTGCTCGGTGTTTCGACGGCAGCGCATTCCCAGGAAGCGCAGGAAGCATTCACTGAACATTTGATCCATCAGCTTGCATGCAAGCACGCCCCTGACCCCACTGCCACCCTACTCTATTTGAACAAATCCAAACGCATAAACCTTGACAGGGGCGAGGGTGCAGACAGCGAGACCTGCTGGGCGGTTCGGCCTCCGCTAGAGGTGAAGGGAGCTACTTTCACCCATATTTGCGCCTCGGCCGAAGACCCGCTGTTGCTCCATCTTTTCCCTCGCCTCTACTGGCGCGGCCCGGGCACTTCGGCGGGAACAGGTTTGCGACTGGTCTCTGACGAAGAGACCATAACAATCAAGGACTGGATCAAGCGAACGATTACCGCTGACGAGACAAAACTTGAGGTCGGCGAACCGACATTTGTTAAAGGCATGACGGAAATTTCCTGCAACAGCCTTAGTTTCCCGTATCAATGACGGCCACCACCGGGCAAACGATGAACCTACGGCGTGGTTTCTGGCGGCTGTGGATTGTAATCTCCGCTTTGGGTCGCGCTCATCGCGCCGCTCGTCCTGCTGATCCTCGGTGCTGTGATTGTCTGGGCATTCAGCGTCTTCAAGCGAAGCGACTAGCGCCGCTCCTACGTTGGCGGCACACTTTTTTCGGTAGGTGCGTGCAATCCTTCGAATCAGTCGGCACAGAAGGATTCAGCCATGAAATACGATGTTAAAGTCCACGCCCGGAAGATCGCAAATCTGCGTGAAACGGTTGAACGTTACTACATTGTCGAGGTGAACTACCCTAACGAGGTGGACAAACGGGCTATTGCCCGCGCGCGGCAGGACGGCGACATAGACTTCATCAAAGTCATGCGTAGAAGCTGCATGGCGCGGTGATCTATCGCGACGCGCGGCAGACATTAGGGCGAGCAGCATCACGATCGCATTTAGACTAAATGGCATCGGTTCGAAGGCCGCCTTCGTCAGGTGGTATATTGTTTCGTGATCACTCGGAGTTTCGAGTCTGATTTTTTCATCTTGGCTAGCTATTACGGGCAGTTCGGGAAGAAATTCAATCCTCCTGCGAAAGGCCGCTTTGTCCGCTTCATGCCGGTTCAGATCGACGGCTGCAATTTCCGCTCTCATATGCGTGGCCCAATAGGATTGCCATTTTAATTTTTGAGCCAGGCCCGTAAGCTCGGCGCGGTGAAGTATATCCACAAGAGCCAGGGCAGGTCGAAAAGCGGAAGAGCGCCCCTCGGCTGGATCGCGCACAAAGGCGGTCATTGACGCTCAGGCTTTAACTCTCCTTGCGGAGTAAGGACAAGGCGGCGATAGTCTGCCGAAGTGTTCTGCGGGGAGGGGGCATATTATTGGGCAACGCGACATTCGAAATCGTCAAGTCAACCAAGGCAGGGCTAGCGAGCGACGAGAGCCTGCTAGTTGTACGAAACGGTACCAGCTATCTGCGGATCCTTGGGCAGGAGCCTCGGTGGGAGTTGATGACGGCTACAGCCAGCGAGGATGATGGCTGCGTGAAAGTCTGTGGTGACAGACGTCGACTGATCGAAACTGCAATTCGGCTTTGCCTGGCACTAGGGTTCAACGCGCACGAGACAAAGGATCGACTTGGCAGAGACTATGTAAAAATCTGCAGGATCGTCCGTGAGCGCGACGATGAGGACCTCCGCGATGTTCTCTTCAGGACTGTCGAGAGGTTCTTCGATCTGTTCGACGGGCCGGGCGAACAAGTCACCGGCGGAGCAGATGATATGATCGACCTATACGAAGCCATTTCATCGGGCGGCGATGGGGAGGATGTGTACCTTAGCGACGGTCTGTGGTTGAGCAGTGACGGATCGCTCCATCAGCGAGGGAGGTAGTATACCCCGCGCCCTGGCTTCGAGCACAGGGTTATCGAGTGCCCGCTTGGGCCAGAAGCGGTCCTCACAAAAGCGAAGCGCCACCGGCAGCAATGGGGGTCGTGAACGGAACGGCGGCTATCGCCTCCGCAATGCCCAACAGCTGACTATCCGGAAATCGTGCCCGATCCAGTCCTTTGTCACGGGTGCCAAGCGTCAGATTTTCGCCACTAGCCCTTGAGATCCGCGTCTCCACCCCCGTTCACTTCACTAGTTCCTTCGATCGGGCCCGCGCCTGAGGGAAGTATTGGTAGAAGGTGACGCGGCTCACTCCCAGGCGGCGGGCGATATCAGCTACCGAGATATCTCCGGCCGCGAGCATGGCTTTTGCAGCTCTCATATCATCTTCAGTGAGCTTGGGTTTTCGTCCACCTTTGCGACCGCGGGCGAGAGCCGCCTTGAGCCCTTCCATGGTCCGCTCACGATTCAGGTCCAGGAAATATTCCGCCATAGCACCGTGCATCTGTAGAGCGAACCGGCCGTGTGCAGTCTCGCTGTCGAAGTGCTCCGTCAGGCTTTGGAACTTGATGCCGTCCTGGCGGAGCTTGTCAATTGTTCGCATCATTTCGACAAGGGAGCGACCGAGCCGGTCGAGCTTCCACACCACCAGAACGTCCTGCGGCCGAAGATAGGCGAGGGCGGCCTCGAATTCCGGACGCTTGCTCCCCGCCTTACCGGACTTCTTCTCCTCAAAGATTTTCTCACATCCGGCGCGCGTCAGCGCGTCTCGTTGCATGTCGAGGTTCTGGTCTGCGGTTGAGACGCGGGCATATCCAATTAGCATGTAAGGATAGTGCAAACACAGCGTTTTCCTGTCAATAGATTTCCTTACACATTTTCCGTACGCAATTGCCGCTCTTCGTCGCCTCAATAAGCGCGGTTCTCAAATGTGTAAGGAAAACGGTCGATTTGCAGACACAATGCCGTGCAGGCCGCGACCGAACCTATAGCCTCCACTGCATAAGCGCGGGGCTTTTTTCTATCAGAGACTCCTAAAATACGAATCAACTCACTAGATTCGTAGATGCATGAGTAAGCGTTCTGTCGCCGGATCTCGGCTCGAGTTCATTCCCCCGCAAGTCCCGACCCTGGTGGATAAGCCGCCCGAGGGCGATGAATGGATTCACGAAGTGAAGTTCGACGGTTACCGTGTCCAAGTCATCGTTCAGGACGGCATGGCGCGCATCTTCACCCGCAACGGCCACGACTGGTCGGCAAAATTCTGGCCCATAGGTCTAGCCGCTCTGGCGCTGCCATGCACTTCGGCCATCATCGACGGCGAGGTCATCGTCTGCGACGAGAAAGGTGCGTCTGACTTCAATGCTGTCGGCCGGGCAATCCGGTCGGATCCTGGCAGTCTTTGTTTCGTCGCCTTCGACCTGCTCCACCTCGACGGGACCGATCTTCGCGCCAAACCGCTAGTGGAGCGCCGGCGTCGGTTGGCTGACATGGTGAAGGGCAATGCCAAGATACAGTTCAGCGAGGCATTTGAGGGGCACGCGGCGGCGATCTTCCGCGCTGTCGAGGCAATGGGACTCGAGGGGATGGTCTCGAAGCGCGCCGACAGCCGCTACCGCAGCGGGCCGTCGAAGGTATGGCTCAAGACGAAGTGCTTCGTCGAATCCGACTTCGAGCTGCTCGGCGTCGTCCGTGAGCCGGGGCAGGCTCCGCAAGCCCTGATGGCGACGCCAGACCGGAAGTATGTCGGCAGCGCCATCGTCGCGCTTAAAGGCGCGATGCGCGACCGACTATGGGATAGGGTGAAGACGAGGCCTGCGCCGGCGCCGAAGGGATTCAGGAACCCCGGGGCGGAATGGACCCAGCCTGGCATGGTCGGGCGCGTGCGCTTCCTGCGGGGCGAAGGCGGGCTGCGCCACGCCACGCTGAAAGAGGTGCGAGAGGATTGACCCGGGCCCCGGAACCGCTGCTCCTTTGAGGCATTGAAGGCTGATGCAGGAGCGATCCCGATGAGCATCATGCAGGACCTCTACCACAGCGAGATCAATGTCTCGGTGTCGTGGTTTTGGGATGGCGGCATTGAGGTGAAGCTCGGCGATCCACTCAATGGCTTCGTCGCCGAAGATCGCGTTCAATATTGGGGCCAGGTCGAACCCTGGCTGCGCGACAGGGCGATCGAGCACTTCCCCGATAGCCTGTTCGCCCGGATGTATCGGGATAAGCTTAGCGTCCGGCTCATACACCGCGAGCCGGCTGCTTACGACATCGGTGACTGGCGACCAAGTTCGGGCTAGAATTTTTTTAGCCGCCAGCCTCGTCCGGTACGAGCAGGTGATGCCACCTTGAAAGAAGTCCACGAGGAGCATTCAGCTTTGGCAGATGATCTTCGAATAGAAGGTCCCGCTTTGATTGTAGGACCGCAGATGGCGGAGTGTTTCGTCATCGTCCATCGTGTCACCCCAACTGCCGACGATCTCAAGTAATTCGCGCGGGGCGTCGAGCGCTGCTAACGCGGTGCACAGCTCGCTAGCCATGTCGATCCTGAAGGTTTCCGGATCAATTTCCTTACCCAGAACGATCTCATCTTCGATCATGGTCAGCCCTTCAGCTTTCTCGCCTCTCGCTCCAGCGTCTCGCGGTCATTGCCGAAGCGCTCGATGAGGTCTTTGGCCTCGGCCGGCGAGATATCGAATTTGTCGGCGAAGTCGCGGACCTCGTATTCCTGCCCGCCGGCGACACGAATGCGGTCCTGCCCGCCGGTCTTGCTCTTGTCGTCCGCCATTGAGCTCTCCCATGGTTTTCACACCTAACCGGCCGGAGGCTCCGTTGGTTCCTTCCAACACTTTCCCCCTGCTGCCCGATTTGTTACCGAGGGAGAGCAGGGCCGGGAGGCTGGAGCTCATGAAAGACGCGGCCGAGCAGTTCTGGCGGAAATTTTGACACTGGCACGAACTATCTCTGTCGCCAGAAAAACGGACGCTTTTCTTGCTGGTCGTGCTTATTCTCACCGGTCTGCGCACAGTCTCATCAATGTGAGCCCGTCGCACATATTCCGAGCCCAATCTCACCGAATTCGAGCCGAAGCGATTTTACAGTCGCATTTAATCTGAGCCGAAAATCGCGATGATCTCGCGCCCGAGCCTGGATAATCTCAAGCCGCTACACCTAGGAACGGTCAGCGCTCGTAATCGTCGCGGATACCGCGCCCTGCGTCTCGGCCAGTCGATTTGTCGGTTCCACGCGATCGCTCTGGCTCGTGCGTGGGGCGAGGCGTTTGCGCCTCGCGCGCCGATTCTGGCGGACGGTGCTCTTCGGCCGGCCTTGCCGCCTGCTGCTGCGATTGGGTGATGCGGACTTCTTCAAGCCGCTCGTTTAGCAGGTTGTTGATCTCCTCGCGGGCACCGGCAAGGTCCTCTTTGTCGGCGTCGTTGGCAAGCGACGACCCAATGCGGTCGAACGCCTTGTTGGCGCCGGCAATGGCGCGGCGCAGTTCGACCGGAGTTAGCGGCACGGAAGGCGCCAAGGGTGCGGCTGATCCCTCCCGCATCACTTCGGCGGGCCTTCCAAGCTGCGAAAAATCGGAGCGGGCGGTGAAGGCGATTTCCTGATCGTTGCCGGGGGGCGAGCGGCCAGATCAGCCCGATCGGCGGCAACGATGCCGTTTTCAGTTACAAGAACGGCCACGCGGTCATCGTGACCGATGACCTGGCCGACGACGCGCTCGCCGGCCCTCGCTGTGCGTACATTGTGAAGCAGTGGGTTTTCGCCTTGGGCGGACAGTGTCGGCGGCGTTGGTCTTGCGGACATTCTTTTCCGAGATCGTCAGCTTGTTCAACGGCACCATGAAGGTTTCGGTTTCAGCAATAGTCATGGGGATTCTCTCCTTTCCCGCGAAGCGGTCTTGCTCTTGCCCGAAGGGGCAGGAGCCCCGCTCCTGCTCCCGAGCAGTCGGCGACCCGACCGGGGAGAGGGGGGCAAGGCGACAAATCGGAGGGGGATCACCCGCCCGAGGCGAAGCCGAAGGGGCGGCGCCGATCCGCGCATGCGGATCCGCGCGGATCCTGCACGAAGCGCGACCGGAGGTCCGTCGGAGGAAGGACGGGGAGACCGATTTGTCGCCTTGCTGGGGAGAGGGGGCAGGGCCTTCCTTTCCCCTCTGGCGGTCGAAAAGTTGATACTATAATATCTTTCCATGAGCGACGCCCAAGAGATCGCGGATGTGTATTTCGAGGAGCTGCGCGCACGCGCGGAGCGCGACGGGATTGAGGCTGCCTTGCGAGTGGCAGCGATGACGCTGGCATTTTATCAGGGCAGCGCCAGCAGCGGATTTCATCGGCAGCAAGGACCCTTGCTGGTCACGCCGAAAACGGAACTGAAAGGGCCGGAAGAATGATGGATGGCAGTGTATCGAGTTGCGGGCGAGTGGTCGCCGGAGCCGGAATCGTCGCGATGCTGGCGCCAGGAATGGCGCTCGCGCAGGCGAGCAACCCGATGTGGCAATCAGGATACAACTGGACGTGCGAAGCCACGGCCCGCACGATTTGTGATCGGGATGGAACTTGCAAGGTCGACGGTGCTGCCGGAGCGAAATTCGAGATCGAATATGAAAACAGCCGCGCGCTGTTTCCCGAAGGGACGGTGAAGATCAAGCGTCACTACAGACAGACGGTCAATGACAGCCCGCTCCAAGCGGAGGTGAAGGTGGAGCTCGCGGACAATCGTGTCTTGTGGTTGACGGCGGTCGATGCGAGCCGAACCTATTCGCAGGCCTGGACCGGAGCGATTGTCGAACCGAAAGGGGGCGTCGTCCTCTCAATCACGCAAGGCGTCTTTTGCCTGCCTGAGACGTCGGGAACACCCAAGTGATGACACAGCCCGTATTGACGCGCCGGCAGCTGCGGCAGCTCCAATGGTGGGCCGAAGAGCGCGCAAAATCGCGGCGAGGGACAGTGCCTTGCATGGCTTGCCGTGGGGTCGGGTTGCGGGCTGTCGAGAATGATCGTGATGCGGCGATTGTCAAGAACGGTATCGGATACGCGGCCGAACCATGCCGCCGATGTGCCGGCATGAAGGTTCTCCGTGCTTAGCTGTCGCTGCAAACAAGAACTGCGGATGATACCAATGCCGATCCGAACGCGGCGATCGAATGATTTCAATTGGACGGGACCAATTCGCGTAGTGTTTCGCCCTCAGTAAGAACCGCCCCGAGCCCTGGCCAAGTTCTCGTTGGCCGGTGGGGTGAAGGCCACCGTGACTCGACGGCTTCTGCAGCGAGGACAGAACAACCTCTCGGCGAGCATGCCGATGGGAAAGCCAGGCCCTTTCGCTATGACAAGCGTGTCCATGTCGAGCTCGACGCGGTAGCCGCATTCTCGGATCGATTTCATGCCGTCGCGCTTGCCCCAGGCGCACCGCATGTGCACCCGCCAACCGAATTGCAGCGTCTCAATCATTGCCTCCAAAATGAGGAAAATGTTCCTCGCCAGTCAAGGGCCGCTTGACTTTTGTTCCCATTTTGTTCTTACTTCAAGCGGGATAGGAGTAGGGCCATGAGGCACGAACGCATTGATCCGGAATTCCCGCTAATGAAGATCTCGATCCCGAAAGCCACGCCCGACGAGCTGCAGCGTGGCTTGGATGCCGCAATTGCCGTATTCAGGCGCGCCGGTGTCGATCCCCAAGATGCCGCTGACGGCGTCAGCATTCGCGAAGGCTGGGACATCGCCGGCTTTTCGGACTAGTTCGACATTTCCGATCAGGAAATGGAGGCCGCTGCCATATGGGACGCCGCCGACACCGCCGCCGTCGATGCCGCATGTGCGGGATGGGATGGAAAAGGCAAGCAGCGCCCGGAAAGCGCTCACCTGCAGCTAGTCACCAGTCCGGCGACGCAGCTCGTCGATCGCGACACTGCGCTTGTCATGCTCCGATCGCGCGTTCGGGACGCGGACGATCAACGCGAATTCCTCGATAGCGCTGTTGCAGACCTCGCCTGGGTCGTCGCCGCAGATTTCGAAGATCAAGGGCGCGCGCGTGAGCTGGTCAACGCCGTGACAATCGCTTTTACGGCGCTCGAGCTGTCAGATTTCAGCCCCGAGGAGCCCATCGAACCAAAAAGGCAGGCCATTTTGACCGCGATCGATGCCCTGGAGCAGGCAACGAACTGAAACAAGCCAACTAGCGGAGACCACCATGCCCAGCGAGAGAGATGAATGGCTCTTTGAGACCGCTGAAGGCATTCTGGAAGAGTTGTGCGAGAACGGATATTTCGGAAGCGGCCGCCCTGAAGACCGGCTGGCATACGAGCTGGATTTTCGTTCGAAGGATGATCTGACCGAAGAAGAACGGGCGCTCTATGACGCCAAGATTTTGCCGGTGCTGAGGGCCTGTTTCTACGATCCGGATTCCGTTGATCTCGTCTACGACGGCCTTCGCCGGCTGCCGTGGCCGGACCCGACGGCGCAGCCGGATCTGTTTCAGGCCGTGCGATGAAATGCAATCCCCAAAGCCCGCCACCGAACCGGACGATGGTCTGGAGCGCAACGTCGACACCGTCATCGCCTCCTGTGACGGAGATGCTCGCGCTGCGGTTCGCGCGCTGATTGTTCAGGTCGCCTATCTGGAGCGCGAAATTCAATATTTCAGGGTTGCCGTTTCGTCGGGCTTCAGCAGGCAATGGCACCATAAGAGATGGCCGGTGGAGACAGATGCCAGCGAGACGAATGGGTGAGCTTTCCTATGCAGCCATCGACCGCGCTTATCCCTATCAGGTGGCGCTGCCGGATGATGTTTGCGTCATGAGCAATCTCGCGCTGATCATGAAGTTTTGCCAGGCGCGGGGGTGGACCTATCGAACGCGCAGCGTCACTTCCATCTGGCCGAACGGAAAGCAGGAGAACTATCGGCTTCATTGTTTCGCCGACCTTGCATCCGCAAGGGCCTTCAAGGATCATTTCGGTGGTACGCTGTTCGACCCCAAGCGCGACCGGGAAAATGGCCGGGCACGGGGAGCATGGCGTCGCCACGAAGAATGGCAGCGAATTCTCGAAAGCGGCCCGCTAAGCGTGCCGGATATTTTGCGGAACTAGCGCATGTGCGGTCGTTACACTCGATATCTGCCCTGGTCGGAAATTCATCGGCTCTACCGTTTGACGTTGGATTGGGAGAAGCATCGCAACGATGCGCCGGCCTACAATGTCGCACCGACTGAGGAGGTCCCCTTCATCACCATCGCTGAGGACGGCAACCACAAGCTCCGCCAAGGCAGATGGTGGCTGGTGCCATACTGGGCGAAAGAGGTCCCGAAGTTTCAGATGTTCAATGCGCGATCGGAGGAGGCAGATGCGAAGCCTGCATTCCGCGACGCGTTCAAATCGAAGCGCTGCCTGGTCCCGGCCGACGGGTTCTACGAATGGACGAAGAGCCCTGCCGATGGTGGCCGGGACCCCTGGTACATATTCCTTGCAGACCACCGGCCGTTCTCATTCGCAGGGCTCTGGGCGTACAATTCGACCCTGGACATCACCAGCTGCACGATACTGACGGCGCCGGCCGAAAATCCGATGAGCAACCTGCACGATCGCCAACCCGTGATCCTCGATCCCTCGGCCTACGATGCATGGCTGGATCCGGCGACGCCGGTGAACGAGGCCAAGGCACTCCTCAGCCAGACTCTCGATGGCGACTTGGAATTCTACCGGGTCGACCGCCAGGTGAATTCGAGCAAATTCAAAGGCGGTGAAGAGATGATAAAGCCGATCGACATGGCTTCCGAATACGGTCTGTTCCCCAAATGAGCGACGAACCCTCCTCGCAGCCAGCGCCTGTCGCTCGTCCTGTAGGGATATTCGAGCACTAATGCGAACACCAGGGCTGTACGAAATGGGGTGGTTGGGGATTTCCGCGAGGCAAGCAAACGGTCTGGTTCTGCTGGGAGCACCGTGGTGATGCCGGGAACTGAAGCGGACCCGCGCATTTTTGAGCGACTGCATCAATGGACTGTTCGGGGATTTCAGGCAGAATGCTCTGTTCGGAGGGGTGTGTGGGCAACGTTGTCGGATTCAGGAAGCGAAGAAGGCCGAGAAGCCGCAGACGCGGACTGCTCGAATCGCCGTGGCTGATCCCGGCGCTCGTGGTCATGGCCGTCGCTGGTTTCTACGGTCGCGACGCCATCTCCGGCGTTACCGGCCTTGGACTGATCTCGAACCCTACGGCACAAGCTAGCCGCGTCACTTTCCGGGAATGCTACACTTCGCTTGATCGCACCTGCGTCATCGACGGAGACACGATCCGGCTCAAAGGCGAGAAGATCAGGATGCTCGACATCGATGCGCCTGAGGTCCGAGACTACAAATGCGCGAGCGAGAAGGAGCGCGGCGATCGCGCCACCCTGCGGCTTGTCGAGATCCTGAATTCCGGCACAGTAACGGTCGTGCGAAAGGGAAGTCGGGATGTCGATCAGTACGGCCGCAGCCTTCGCATCGTTCAGGTCAACGGCAGGTCCGCCGGCAGCATATTGGTCGCCGAAGGCCTGGCCAGACAGTGGTCAGGTAAGCGGAGGCCGTGGTGCCTCTGACCGTCCTTCATCCAGCGTGATCGGCAGCCCTGCCCAGGGCGGGACTGCGTTCGTGGAGGGCAGGGCAGCGCGAGGGGAGGAAACGGCCTCGGCGAAAGGGTTGGAACATCAAACGAAAATCGCTATATTCAGTTCCGGAGTGGGAGCGAGCCTTACGGCCCGCCCCCGTTTCCTAGAGCCAGAATTGGACCCGGATTTGGAGTTGCCAGCTCGTCCGGGTCCTCTTCACATCTAGGGTGATGCTAAGTGGTAGAAACCACATAAGATCACCTCCGGTTCGAAGGCGAGGCCGTCGCCTCGGTCGGGGTGGCCTATCCTCCCCGAGCGCGCCGCTGGCCCGGCGCTGCTGCTTCCGCCTCGAAAACAGATCGGTACAAGTTGTCGCGTCTCATGCGTTGGTGCGCCCAAATGCCACCGTGGCTTGGCAAGGTTAAAGCTTGGTTGAAGTGCTTGCGACGTGATCCCGGGGAAACACGGTTTCCCGCGGGCTTGCCCAGCCATCGCTGAAAAATCAGCAGCGAAAGCTTGACACGTACATCAATTAAAGTACAACAATCAACGGTAGCAGGAGGCGACATCAGGTCGGAATCCGCGGCCGCAAATGGGGGTCAGTTCCGGCTGGGGGCGAAATGACACTCTAAGGCCCCTACCAGAGAATTTGCTGGTGAACTGACGGCCAACGCCAAGCTCATGCTCGCCGGGCCGACTTGTCAGCACACGACAGAAACCGCTTTAAGCTCAATCCGGCCAACAAAATGTAAGGCGGCATAGCGAGCGAATAGTGACCACAGTTTAACTCCAATATTTTTGGCCGGGCTCCGGCGTCCTTCAGCCTTTGCATGAACCTCTCCGATAGCTCTGGCAAAACCACTTTGTCTCTCTTAGCCAGCACAAAATGAAGTTCGAGATCAGACCGTGCCAAGCTATGCGCGTAATTCTTCAAGTTAAGTGGAGCCCAAGCCCTTCTGAGATCGGTCAGGTCAATCTCAGGCTCAAGACTATCACGTATCGATCGTGTCGCGCGACCCGTCCAAACCATATCCGCGAGACTCCCCGCCGTCAGAAACAACGAGGCTTTCGACACAGCAGAGTCGTGCGCCGCGATCACCCCTGCGACCCAGGAACCTAAGCTCATACCGAGAACCGAAATCTCTCGATAGCCCTCGCTTTTCAACCAACGTATGAGTTTTCGCCCATCCAACACTGCCTGCCTTACAGACTGGATCGTTCGACCGAGATTAGGGCCAAGCATATAGTCGGCGTGCACGGAGCCGGGACGGCTGCGTTCGAAGTGATAAGGCATAGCAATCTCGACAACCGTGATGCCACGCTGCGAGAAAAAGTTGGCAATCTGACGATTCCGGGCGCTTGCATTCCAATGGTGAAAAATCACCATCGCCTGATCGAACGACCCGCTTTCTGTGATTTTCGCCGAGACGACATTGTTCTGTTCGATATCAGTAGAAATGTCCGATGGAAATTTGAGCCACCCATCTAGCCGTTCAAAACCCTGATCACTCACACTCGGCTCATCGAAAAAGGCTGGATCAGCCACGGCTTGGTCCGCAAGGGCACAGAATTCCTCGATACTTGTTGTCTTATTCGCACCTGGAAAGGCGCGTTCCGCGTCAAGGACGAAATCCGTTGGTTTCTTCCCTTCCTCTCCGCGAAGGGCCCGGCGTTCGTCCCAACGATCGAGCCAACTATGAAACACTCTGATTGTTTCCTAACTCGCTCGCTCGCCAGCGGCCTAATCCTGGATTGAACAGGCCGTATAGTGCGACTAGCACTGAAATGGCCAGAAGGGTCGAAAAGCCGGCAAACGCGTCGATCAACAAGTAGCTGACAACAAGTAACGCTACGACCGCCGACATCTTCCACAAAGGCGCATGAAATCGACCTCCGACACCTAATCGGATGGAGCCATACAGAAATACAAAACAGGTCGAAATAACGATAAGAAGGCTGCTGTAATGCGTCGGCATACGATAGCGGAACCCGGTGCTCACATCATCGCGACCTTGGAACGTCGAAGACATATCGCCGACCAACCACGCCACAATATTCTCACCACTGGATGCCAGATAAGAGCTTTGGACCTTCATCCAAAGGGCGACCAGAACCCCCAAAACAGTACACCGAAATACCCCACGCATCACTGTGAGGCCGGCTTCATTGAGCTCTTGCTGATGATCAACATGCGGCAGCTTCTTCAATCCGTCTCCAATTCTCCAAAGATCATGAACAACCGTATATAGCAAAATGAGACCTGCGAAGAAAAGATAAAACACCAGGCACATGTATAGGTAAGCGAGCCCCGTAAAAACGACTGTCTCGGGGACAGATATGACCTCCGGACGCACAAGAGCTATTTTTCCCCAATCGATGGCATAGTTGCCACCGCCCTTCATCAACGGGATCAAGGACACGCCGATCCATTGAAAAAGACCCGCGAACAGCAAGCAAATCAAAAAAACCGACCAATATGTGTACGAGGAAGCGTCAACGTTGCGCAACCAGGCGTCGTCGCTTTCCACCTGATCGCCCTGCGCGGCGAGCTTTCTGCGCCCCTCACTTTTCCAGAAGACCAGCAACTCTATAACGAAGAAGAAAAACAGCGGTAAGAACACCATAAAGTCGAGTGTCCAATTTGCGGCCCAAAGGAATCCAACCTGCTTAACGAGCCCGTCCGCTCGCTCGTAGGTGACGTTGTGGATACCAATGATGTACGACAGAAAGCCGAGGGCGGTCATGCCGGCAAACACCGACGCCGGTAAATTCAGGGGAGATCCGTGACTAAAAAACGCCTCCGATTTCCTCGCCAAACTAAAACGCCGCCTCGGCCCCTTGGCGTCAGTATCCCGTGTCAGCTCTGCCGGGGAGTCTGTCTCGTCATCGAAGGTCGCAGTCAGTGCCGTATCTGGAATCTCCTGTGCAACGCTGCTTCCGGCTCTCTTCCATTCTCGTCTCTTGGCCGATAACCGCGATTGCGCCGCACTAAGCTCCATCTGCCATTCGCTAGTTGCGACCGGATCATCGCATCCAAAAATCCTCGCCAGCCAACGAATGTTGGCAGTGCTAATTCCCTTCTCGTTCTCTTGAAACCAAAGCTGCACCGTTCGCAAATCGACCCCAACCCGGTTGGAATCAATCTGTGAAATCGCCTCTGCAAGAAGCTCGGGCGTCCATGGGCCTGCAGGAAACCCGTCTTTGCCCAATGGCCGACCCGCACCCGCCGCCGCCAATCGTTTGAATAATTCTTTGAAATCACTCCCGTCTCTGGGCGGAGCGAGAAATAACTTTCCGTTCCTAAACAATGACTTATAGGCTCTGGTTTCGTTCCGTTTCGCTTGTTTTCGTATCCTATCGTGCCCTCGTCCTTAATCAACGTTTTTATCAGTTCGATGCAACTAGAGGATGCGCGATATGGCTCTGGCTGTCGTAACGTTTAATGGTGAATGCCTTGAGGATCCTAACGCTGAAAGGCCGCTCATAGCGATAGTTCGACGACATCGTCAGTTGAGAGAGCAGGTGGAGCGTCTGTGTCGGCGGCTCGTCGAGTGCGAGACGGAAAATCGGTTCTCGGTGCGGCTCGAGATGCGACTGAACGAGCTCCTCGCCCAAGAAGAGCATGCACGGGACGAGATGCTTCGATTTGCGGTCGAAAGTATCGAGGACTGTGCTGCCAAGGCCGAGCACCTTCGCTGGTTGCTCAACGAGGGCGACAGCGGATTGGAAGACGCTGATTGGAATCTGCTTTTGCAGTCATTTGTCAATCGTACCGCGGTGGCAGCCGGCGCTTTCTCTTAGCGGGCGTGCGGACGCCAAGGTGCCTTTCGGAAAACAAAGAAATTTTCGGAAGGCGCCATCCTCACCGTCGCGAGAGGGTGGGGAGCAGTCCTTGCCCTACCCGGAGTGCAATCGACATTGCTTCAGCCTCTGCTGGCCCATCCGTGTCACCGCTTGTGAAAGTCGCAACTGTGATCGGAACGGCCAGATCGGGAAAGTGATAGACAGCGTTGACGCTGTGGGGACCGGCACCTGAGTGACCGATGGCTCTTGCAGCTTCCCCCATCAGCCCGGACATAAGCCCCAGACCATATCCGCATGCTGTCCAAGGCCTGCCAGGGACGGCATCGCCCAGGTCATGCCGGTTCAGCATTGAGCGCAGGGTTGCCGGTTTCAGAATCCACCCGCGCAAAAGGGCATGTAGTACCATGGCCGCATCCACCGGGGTGCCGATGAGACAACCGGGATAGACCCATCGCGGATCATACGTCCTCAAATCTGGCCAAAATACCTCGCTGAAGTCCGCGGGCGTGGCCGCGAGCCGAACCGACGGCACTGGCAGCGGCGCAAACACCATGTCCCTTAGGGTTGTCGCCAGATCGCGGCCGGTGATCTCTTCGATGGTCTCGCGGACGAGCATGTAGCCGACATTGCTGTAGGCCCAGCCGCTACCGGGCGGGAAGACGAGCTGATCGCCGCCGACTGCATCCAGCAAACGGTCGCGAGACCAAGGGGTGTCGTTGCGGGCGACCGCTTCATGGTACGTCTTCAGCGGGCCATAGTCCGGGAGGCCCGAACGATGCTGCAGGAGTTGCCGGAGCGTGTATGGTTTGTCACGGAGTTGCGCGTCAAGGTCGAGTTGACCGTCTTCGAATAGGCGAAGCGCACAGATCGCCATCACGGTCTTCGTGAAGCTCCACCAGGGAAACGCGGAGGACACCGACCCCGTGGAGTTCACCGCGCCATCGGCAGTAATCCAGGCGGAGTGGAAGGATGACTCGTCCATCGGATGACGATCGCGACATTAAGCCGGAAGGTCAACTTCCATGAGCGACGATCAGCGCGAAAGGGCAGCCAAGGTCATTTCTCTTACCCGCTCGACAGACCCATTGGAAAGCCAGAGCGGATCGCCAATGCATTCCACAACACCATGCGCGACGACGACCCCGTCGCCGTCCGGGCAAGCGATGATTGGCCTTGAGTTCCGTGTGCTGTAGGCGAGCAGGTCCGGCAGGTAGCTCGCCTTGGCTTGCACATGCGGAAAGAACTCGAACGGCACAAGATCGAGTGCTGCGCCATCCCTGACATCCTCGGGACTTCCGTCGCCGAATAGTGCGTCCACTGCAACAGTCGGGGTCATCAGAATGGCCCCCGCACTCGTGCCGACGAGAAGACCGCCGTCGTTCGCCCAGTTGCGCAACCTGCCAAGCATGCCGCTGCGCCGGAGCCGGGCGAGAAAGGCCGCGGTATTGCCGCCGGAAAGGTGGATCGCGTCGCATGCCAGCAAGGTATCCAACTCGGCGCTGCCGTGATCTCGGTCCAGATCGTAGAAGATGTCGAGGGCAAGGCCCTGCCGGGCGTAGTAGGCCCGCTTCTCCGAGTAGAACCGCAAGTTCGGGTCCGGTCCGGACGGAATATATCCAATGCGACGACCGCGCTCGCCCATCAGTTCGGTCAAACGAATGTCGACCTTTTCGTTGGCTGGGATGACCTGGTCACTGTAGAAGACGGCATTGATCATGAAGGAATTGTGGCGCGGTGCGGACCATGAGTAAACTGCGTCGCCGCTGACCGTAACGGGTGGAAAACGGTCGGGCAGCTTTCGGATTGGTTGGCGATGAAGCTGCCTATGTCGCCAATTGTAACTTGCCGCCCCTTATGGCCCCGATCACCGTGCTAAAACCACCGCTCTCACCTTGGCGTCGATGGCACTCTGCTTCGGATGCAGGCAACCATGGACCCGATGATGATCGCGGCGCAGATCACGGCCACGACCGTTACACGCTCACCGAGGAGCAATGCCGACCAGAGCAGCGTGAGCAGGGGTTGGATAAGATTCAGTTGGCCGATGCGCGCGATCCCGCCCACAGCGAGACCCCGATACCAGAACACCGAGCCGAGAAACATGCTCACGATGCCCGCATACCAGAAGCCAGCCCAGGCGGACTCGGGGATGGAAGCCCATTCGTGCTGCCACAGCGCAAAACCGAGAGGGAGGGCGGTGATCGGGGCCAACAGGATCATCGCCCAACACAGTGTCGTGGTGCCGCCAAGCTCCCGAGAGACACGCCCACCTTCGACATAGGCCATGCCGACACTCAGCATTGCGAGGACAAGCCAGCCGTCCGCCAGGGTGATGTGACCGCCGCCTTGATGGACCGCGAAGGACAGGACCGTGCCGACGCCGACGAGGCAAGCAATCCAGAATGCGGGTGGCGGACGCTCTCCGGCGCGCATCACAGCGATCAGCGCCGTGACGGCAGGGGCCAGCCCGATCACCACTGCCCCGTGAATCGCCGGAACTTGCTGGAGCGCGACAGCAACGAAGAAGGGATAGCCGACAGCCAAGCCGAAGCCCATCCAGAGAATGCCCGGCAGGTGCCGCTTTTCGGGAAAGCGCCATTGCCGTGTGATGAGGAGAGTTAGAATACCGAGAGCTGCGGCGATCTCGATCCGGGCGCAGGTGAGGATCAACGGACTGAAGGACGAGACAGCAGCCCTCGTTGCGGGCAGCGTTCCGCTGAAGGCAAGCACGCCCAAGCTCCCCAGAAGAAGCCCGTCCGACCACTGGCTTCGCGGCGTCTCCGGCTCCCCTTCGGGATTGGAAGCCCCCATCTCGGCCGACAAATCGTCCGCAACTCTCATTTCGACAGTTTTGCAGGGTAGGTCAGCATAGTATATGCTGATCTGAAGGAGAAAAAGGATAATGACAAGGAATTTGAAAGCGAAGCCGCCCAACGACAATCAATCTCTGCAGCTCCTGTCCGATGCACGCAACGTGGACCTTCTCCGGCTCCTGCTGGATGACCCGCGCGCGAGTGTTTCGGAACTGGCCCGGCACATCGGCATGTCGGCTCCGGCGGTGAGGGAGCGTCTGACGCGCCTTGAAGAGGCCGGCGTAATCCGGGGCTATCGTCTCGATCTTGATTCGAAGGCGCTCGGTTGGCCCATCACGGCGTTCGTCCGAATCCGCCCCATGCCCGGACAGTTGCCGAAGATCATAGAACTCGCGCGGGCGCTGCCCCAGGTTGCCGAATGTCATCGCATAACGGGCGAGGACTGTTTTATCCTCAGAATCCACCTGGACGCACTGGAAAGTCTCGATCAGGTGCTCGACCGCTTCCTGGCCCACGGACAGACCACGACCTCCATCGTGCAGTCCTCCCCGGTGCCGCTGCGGGGACCGCCTTTGCCGAACGAAGTATGACGGCTCATGGAGGCGGCGCACCGACAAAGCAGACGGCTTCGATCCTGTTACCGTCGGGATCGCGCACAAAAGCAGAGTAAAAGGTCTGATCTGCCGCATCGTGCTCCCGTGGGGCTGGAGGGCCATCATCGGCCCCTCCATTGGCCAAAGCGGCGCGGTGGAAGGCTTCAACCTGTTCGGGTGATCCCGCCCGCAAACAGAGATGCGCGCCGCTATCGGTTTCGACGGACTTCATCTGAGGCCGCGAGTTGATCCAGACTTCGGCATAGCGTTTGCCGAAGCCAACCGTCCGGGGTCGGACAACAAGCTTTGTATAGCCCAAGGACCCGAGCACCAGTTCATAGAAACTGGTGCTGATGTCGAGGCGGCGCACGCCAAGAGAAACATGATCGATCATTCGGAAGGATACATCCCATACAAACTTCGGCATTAGCCTGATACGAAATCCCGATTAAAACGACAGTTCTGCACCTGATTTCTGCGACAGATATGATCCATGACGACGGCCATCTGCAAGGTCATCTTGCAAAGCCGTCGCCTCCTGCGATGAACGGCCGACTTGGGTCGGAAACAGCCAACGGGTTCGGGAAGCAACTGGGCGCCGATCCAAATCGACTTCGAATTCTGCAAAAATGCGAGGGTTCCCGAGCGTTTTTTTCTTACCCTGTCGGAGGGCTCCAATGGAGGAGGGTCGTTTGCGGGAGGGGGCGGAATCCTACGCTAGAGCGAGATAGCTCGGCCCGCACCCAGGCGTTTGGCCTCGCGGTAAGCGAGGTCGGCTGCCACCAAATCTTCCATGGCGACGCCCATGGCCTTGTAGATTGTGATCTGCTCATCTGACGTCCGGCCTGGTCGCTGTCCCAGCAACATAGCACCAAGATCTGTGCCAGCCTCGGGATCGATAGTTGCAAGCTCGCAGCAGCCCACCGGGGTTGGCGAGAAGGACTCCCGCGCTTCAACGAAGAGGTTGCCGCGAGCGATCAAATCGATCGGCAGTTCCCCGCCGGGTGGCGCGACACCAACCGAGGACACGTGCGTCCCTGGTTGAACCCATTCTGCGGATATCACCGGAGTATAAGAGTGGGTCGCGAGGCACACGACATCTGAAGAGCGTACACTCACCTCGAGGTCCTCGACGGCGGTGACACCTGGATGACGTGAAGCCAGCGCCTGCGCATCGGCAAAATCCTTCGAAAAAACTCGGATTTCTTCGAAGTCGCGAACGAGTGACAGCAGGTGAAGGTGCTGGCTGGCTTGAACGCCAGCGCCCACGACGGTTGCGACCTTGGCATTGCGCCTGGCGAGCTCTCGCACTGAGAGAACGGCCGAGCCAGACGTGCGCACGGCCGTGATATAGGTGCCATCCATGATGCAAACAGGCATTCCTGTTTCTGGATCGAAGAGATGTATTGTCGCGAGGTGACTTGGGATGCCTCGGGCGATATTGCCTTCGAACACGTTGACCAGTTTTACGGTCAAATGCATGCCCTTCATCCAGGCCGGCATCGCCAATGAGTAGCCCGCACTCGGAATGTCGAGTTGTGGTCGTTCTGGATTGACGACACGACCGTCGGAAAGCGCTTTGAACCCGTCCGCTAGCGCGTCGAGCAGCTTACGCAGGTCGATACATTTTTTGATCTCAGCTTCGCTCAGCGAGAGAATCTTGATCTCACCCTTTGCGTGATTGCTCGATGCAGGTTGTGTGCTGTCCATGATGTTGCTGGCCTTCGTTTCGGTTGGGCGTTCGATGCCTTCCAACCGTATTGCGACAAACCGGCGCGATGAAATATAGTGATTTCGATTTTTTGGCGTGACTATCGCGCATTTAGGCCCAAGAAAGTGTGAATCCGAAATGAACGATCTGGACCGTGTCGACCGGATGCTGCTTGGGCTATTGCAAGAAGATGGTCGCCGGACCGTACTTGACCTCGCCCAACGCGTTGGACTGTCACCGACCGGCGCATCGCAACGCATCAAGCGCCTTTTCAGTGAAGGCTTTATCCGCGCCGTGCGGGCAGTGCTGGAGCCCTCAAAGATCGGACGCGGCACGCTCGTCTTTGTCGAGGTAAGGCTCGATCACACCGCGCCGCACGTCTTCGACCGCTTTGCGGAGGCTGTTGCGAAGGCACCCGAAATCATCGAATGCCATATGGTGATTGGTGGTTTCGACTACCTGGTCAAAGCACGAATAGCTGACATGGCGACGTTTCAGGAGTTCCTGCAGCGGGTCATTCTGCCGCTTCCTGGTGTCAGGGAAACGCACACTTACGCATCGATTGGTGATGTGAAGCCTGACGCATTGTTGCCGCTCTGACACCCCCGACTTTCTGGACCGGTTGAGGCTGGAAAAATCCAGTCTGGCAGCACGGGCTGCCGCATAGCTCAATTCGGCGGCAAGAATCTTGCATTGTGGTGTCCGCTTTCGGGAATTCAGAACAGCCTCATCTATGGCGCACTTGGGGTCGTTTCCGGAAGCTTACGCCGCCTCCACGCCGACTCCGGCTACCTGCCGGCCGAGGGTCCGATAAACGGTCGGCCGTGATATTGAGAATAGTTCGGCAAGGTCGCTGATCGAATATTCGCCGGTGTCGTACATGCGACGCAATTCCTTCTGCTGGCGATCGGACAGCTTTGGCTTCTTTCCACGCAACTTTCCCTTGGCCCGGGCCACCGCCATCCCCTCGCGGGTTCGAAGCTTGATGAGGTCCGCCTCGAACTCGGCAAAGGTGGCGAGAATGTTGAAAAACAGCTTGCCCATCGGGTCCGTGGGATCGTGAACGCTCGCCCCGATTTGTAGCTTCACGCCACGCTCGGCCAGGCTGTCTCCGATTGCGCGCGCGTCGGGAACAGAACGCGCAAGCCGATCGAGCTTCGGCACCACCAGCGTATCGCCGCCCCGCACCGCTGCCAGCGCCTGATCGAGTCCCGGCCGTGCCCGGTTTGTGCCGGTGAAACCGTGATCGGTATAGATCCGATCCGGTGCCACGCCGAGTTTCAGCAAGGCCTCCTTTTGCGCGGCGAGGTCCTGTTTGTCGGTCGAACAGCGGGCGTAGCCAATCAACGTGTGCGTCATATGCGAACTGTAACGTAAAGGGCCCCCTCACAGCAAGAAATATAGTACCACCTAAATGAGACGCCCAATGCCTTGCGTTTCCGGACCCCGGTGAGCGGATTGTCGAGCGTCCCCGTCGCAGTGGGGCGCGTAGGTGGAAATGTGCTTTACATCAAAGTAGAAGCCCGAGAGCCGCGCAATGCTCTTCTCAGGATTCATGTACGAGCCGCCCTTCACCATGGCTTTCAGGGTGGCATACATCCGGGCCTGAATATCGTGGTAGGGCGTGCTGCGGAAGTGGTCCGAGGAGAGAAACGCTAGGATGCTCGTCATCCGCTCGGGCGGCGGCACTTCCCGTGCGAAGTGGTGCATCAGCGTCTGAATGACTTGGGACATAATGGGCGAATCCATTAGGGCCATGTAGTCGCCCTCGGCAATGCGCTTCACGTAAGTCACATAGGCGTCCACATAGCCTTTCGCTGCAGCATTGTGCTCCAAGGCGACGTCTTGCTCGAAAGTATTGGCACTTTCGCGCCAGCCGGGGAATAGCGAAACGAGGCCGTCAATGGCCTGTTCCTTTAGGTTGCGGATGAGGTCAACGTCGCCGTGATAGCCTCCCACGTCGATACGGAAGTACCCGCCCCACACGTCGACCTTGTCGTGAAGGGCATCCTCGCGCTTGGGAACATAGGCCGCGGCCTGCCCCTTCAGGAATGCCTCAAACGCATTGTTGAGTTGGTTAAGCTCCACCCGGTAAGTCTGGGAAAACTCATGTCCACCAGACGTGGACTTGATGAATTCGAGGAGTTGTTCATGCCCTGCCCACTGGTGGGTCTCGTCCTCATGAACGTCGGAATACGGCACGGCCAGAAGCTGCAGGCCTACCAACTCACGGATAAGACTTGCGGCGGCGGTAAACTGGGGATCGTTACCCCGAATGGCATGGCTGAAGAAGTACTGATCTAGGTAGAGGATTTTCTTTGTAATGGGCGGCAGCGGGCGGCTTTCCTTGTAGGTGCATCTGCCGCAGCCTAGTGATACGCGTGTGGCGTATACGTCATTGCCGAAGGAGTTTTTGGCTCCACAACCAGGGCAATCACTAAGGACGTAGCTGACCAATGCCATTGCCAGTCTCAACTTCCTCACACGCGAGCTAGGGCGCTCATCGGCCCCGAAACACTAAAAGCCACCTTATGTGAGCTGGTGATTTTGTCATCTGAGATTCCGTGATGTCCTTGCAGATCATCATCCCAACGCATGGCAATGCCGTCGGGAGCGTGCATCCATGCCATCAAACGAAACGGCCCCTGGCAATCTCGGCGCGTTTCGCAATCTTCAGGGACGAGCCGCTTTCGCGGTGGCCATCTCAGCTTGCTCCTGAGCAAGGACCCGGTTGTGCTGCTCCCCAAGCCAACGCGCGACTTGCTGAGCGATTTCCCTTACCTCAACATGCTCATCGACTATATCTGGGTCTGCATTGGCAACAACGGGTAAATATGCGAACCCAATGAACGCACCAAACCAATGCCAAAGTTCAAGGGTCTTCAACGCGTAGTCTGCCAGAAGGGTCAGGCTCGGCCGACCGATTGATCCGAGAACAAACTCATTACCGATTCCCAAGAACCGATGGGCGACCATATCGCGGTTAGGATGTGAAACTTGACTGAAGAACCCATATAGCTCCTTCATTCTATCCTCGGGCTCTCCTGCCGGATGCTTTCCAAGGACACGGCGGATCTCCGCGTTGCCGAGCTTCTTGCCTGCCACCCATCGGTGGGCGGTTTTTTTGTCCAGGAAACAGGCCACCATCAGCGACAAAGACTCGTAGGCCCTTCGTGCTAGCGGGTATGCCACTTCCGGCTTGCCCTTTATGATTAGGAAGCGTGCCTCATACAGAAAGTCGAAGACGTCCGCCATTAGGTCGCGGATAGCGGTATCTGTCTTCGACCTGGAAGGCGTTCTTCCTAGGATAAGCGTGATCCGGCAGACAAGGATGCCATAGCGGTCCGTCACCTGAACATACGGCTGAAGCATCTGGCCAAGCTCATTTGACCTCGTTGCGGAGAACTCGCCAAGATCATCGTAGAATTTCTTCGCTTGTTCGGCGAAACTCGCCATGTTGCCTCGTCCCTCTGCTGCCGACAACTCTTGGACTTGGCCCGGGATAGACTCAAATCAGGGAATCACCAACTGCTTCTTGGCCGTCCGGGGAATCTGAGGTTCGTCGCCGCCCGAGCGAAAGGCCAACTATTGGCGCTCTTTGCTCGTTCCAATAGACCCACGCGAATCGCAGTTCTCCACCCTTCTGCGCCGTTGAGATCCCGTGATTGCTAGACCGAGCGAAAGAAGGAGGCCGCTAAGCGGCCTCGCATGTCTCCGATGCTTGGAGCCCGTGGAGGTAGTCGGCGGCAGATTGCGCCTTGGCGGCGGCCGTGACGATTGCACGCTTGTCGCTCTTTAAAACGGTCAACCAGTTCGCCAGGTACGCGGCGGTGTTGTCCCGCGGATCATGGTCGACACCAAGATCGGCGCATAAAAAAGCCGCTGTACATTCAGCAATGCACTCTTCCATCGCATATGCTTCATTGCCGAATCTGCCGGTCAGATCGCGGTCGAGGCGGTGCTTGGCGCCTGAAAAATGGCTGAGCTCGTGAAGCAGGGTCGAGTAAAGGTGAACCTCGCTGTCGAAACGGTCACGGTCGGGCATCAGAATGTCGTCGATGCTCGGTCGATAGCAGGCTTTCGTGCCGCCGTAGCTGACCTTCGCGCCGGTGTTTTTGACGAAGGTCTCGACGGTCTCGATGTGCGGAACCGGCGCTGACGGCAGTTCCTCGGCCGCGCTGAAGAACCGGTCCGGCAGGTCCTCGATCTGCTCAACGTTGAAGACGGTGTAGCCTTTCAGGTAGGGTATCACGCGATCCTCGTCGTGCTCCTGATCCTTTGGCGTGAAGGTGCCGTACTTGACGACGAGCGAGCCTTTTTCGCCCTTGCGGACCTGGCCGCCGAGATCCTGAGCCTGTCGGTACGTCATCCAGGTGTTTTCCTCGTAGCCGAACATCTGGCCGGCAACCCAGAGCATGATGACGTTGATACCGCGATAGGCTTCGCCGGTCGCACGGCGAGGGATGATCGAGCTTCTGCGGGCGTTACCGCGCCATGGACGGACCCACGGCTTGGTGCCGGATTCAAGCTGCTCGATAATCGTATCAGTGATGCGCTGGTAGGTGTCCTTGATGCTCTGCATGGCCGTCTCCTTCCGTCGGTTGACGGCAAAAAACGGAGATGGCTGAAACGAGCCCATGCACCCCGTAGGGCCCCAACGGAGAGGAGGACCGCGACAGCGGTTGCATGGGGGAGGGGCCATCGTAGCTTGCCCGTCAATCACTTGGCGGATGGAGACGGCCGGGAGGTATCGAGTCGGCCATCGAGCAATTGCGCGAGTCGAGCGGCAGCCGGAAATCACACGATGCAAAGCGCCCGGCGTCCAGGTCGCAACCCCTGTCAATACTCATTTCTTGCGATCGACGGCTCAGCCGTAGTCGAGTTCATGAAGTCTCTGCTGTTGCCGAGCTAGAGAGGCCGAGGACGATGATCTGTTTGCTTGCCGAAGAACCGCGAGGATGCTGGCGCGTGGTCTTTGAGCCGGAGAATATGCACCTCTATGTCGAGTTCGCGCCATCGGGCAAGGCCAACTGGATGTCGATAGACGATTTCCTGGCGCGCGTTCCTCACGACGAGCTTCACAAACAGGCGCTGGAAAGACTTCTGGAGCGGATCGCCCGAGCTTTCTTAAGTTAGCTGAGGGGAACGATGGTTCCAGCCATCTTTCCCCAACAAGGCAAAAATCGGTCTTCCCCATGCTTCCGGCGTGCGGCCGTTGCAACACTATCCCTCCGGGCTGCTCGCAGCCCTCCAGGATGTCCCTGCGGGTGGGTGATCCCCCTTCCGATTTTGGCCTTTCCCCCTTTCTGCCGGGTCTGGCTTGCGACGCCGCGAGGGCAGGGCGGACGGCCCTGCCTTGCGGCAGACCAAGACCGCTACGCGGGAAAGGGAAGATCATGGATATCAATCTGGTTGTTCTGGACGGCGAGCGCATTGAGCGTGTCGGCCGGATACTGTTGGTGCTGATTGCGAAGCATCGCAGAGCCCGCCGGTCATTGGAGGCAGCGGTGAATGAGAACGGTGGTGGACGTTCGCTTCCTGCCGATTCAGCGATTGCAGCGGAGAGGGAAGCGCGACACGCTTTGTTGGCTTTCAGCGCTACGACAATGGTCGATGTTGCGGCCAAAGCGGCCTATGTACGGACATTGCTTGTCGACGGTGCCAGCGGTCTGGACGAGAATGACTGGGAGATGCTGTTGCAGTCGTTTTCTTGGGAGTGACGGCTATTGGTAGAGAGAGGCCATCCAGCCGCTTGGGGTTTTAGAAAAGCCGACGATGGATTGTCTCTTTCTTTGGCCGCCGAGACCATCATAGGTTACGTCAACGGCGCATCGCACACCAGGTCCCAAGGTGTCCTTGTCGCACTGCCCCAAGGATAATTGGAGATTCGGCCAATCATTGGGCTTGGCGGCTTGAAGCGACGCGCGAGCTTCCTCCTCAGTGGGAATTTCCAATTGGGAGTTCCCAGGCGCCAACGATGTTAGTGCGTAGGTCCCGCCAACTCCCATGGCTATACCGATCACGAGAGCGATGGCAGAGGATGTGATGCTGTTCATGAATACCAAAGACTAAGGAGCAAATCGCCTAGAGCGGGAAATCGGTTGCAAAGCCACGTGAGCGCCAGCAGGAAAATGATGGCGGCTACGGCCCAACCGTGACCGCTGTGGAGATCGGCGAGATCGCGTTCAGCTTGCTTCTGCGCTTCTAGCCCTTCCGCCTGCACGATTGTCATAGGGCGATTGTAGTGAGAATCCGGCATGGTCACTGGCCAGCTCCTTTCGTGGCCGCGGGCTGCGAGGTCTGCAGAAGCGCCTGGACGGGATGTTGAAAGTTGTAAGCCCACAAGCCCTCGCCGGCGCCTTTTGCCGTGAGTTCCGCAACAACATAGCTCATATTGACGGCGTTACCATCCGGATAGGTTGCCGCAAAGGCAAAGCCCGAAGAAATCATTGCTGTGCCAACGTCGATCGTCGAGCCGTCGATCTCAGCGGCGCAAACTGCGAAAATCGCGTTGTCCCGCGCTCTCCCAATCGGTTGGCAAGTCACGGTCGCCGTCTGAAACAAGCCTCCGAGCTGGGCCAGCGAAAGGCTTCCGCAGTCGTGTTTATCACCGGCGGCGTCGGTAGCGATGCTGCCGCGTATACAGGACTGGACGCCATACAGGCGGTAGACCTGGCCATTGAACTCCCAGGTGTCGCCGGTCCGCAACGTGATGTTCTTGGGGACGGCGAAGCTCGGCGCCACCTCCTGCCCGTGGGCCGGAAGAAAGGTCGCGGCGATTGCAGTCGCCGTCAAAAGAATATCACTGGCTCGAATCGCCAAGTCCCATTTCCTTTCCCATGACCGCCGACTCGAGGAGATCGGGGCGAAGCGGCTTGCCGTCCGTGCCTACGCCGATCTGAGCAAAACCTTGGAAGACCATGGAGTCGTCGTCGTTGGCGACGAGGAACGGATCGCTGTTCGATCCTTCACCGACGCGAGCGAAACAGGACACAGGGTCGGGCGTTCCAGGCGTCGATTGCAGGACCAGCGTCTTGCACAGGATCACGCTGGCGCGCTCGTTATAGATCGTACCGGCGTCGTCTTTCGCGGCGTCCTTGCAATCCCACGTCTGCACTCGATTGTAGATGACCTTCTTGGACGGGCACGACGTGAGGCCGCGCAAGACATATTCGACGCCGTTGATCTTGCGATGGGTCGCGTCAATGATTTCGACGGGAGACGAGATCTCGTCGACGTCGCGAACGAAGAGCTTGCCGGTTGCATCATAGCGCTCGAGAACGAAGACCTTCTTGTGAGGTTCGGCGAACTGGCTGAGATATTGAACGCTCGGTTCGGCGAATGGTGACGGCTCGTCCTGGGCGGATGCCGCGCTCATCGATGCGGCGGCTGCAACCAAAACGGAAACGATCAATTTCATGACGGCATTCTCCGTTCTATGGCTGCATTTGTGCGCGGGTGACCGAAAGCGTCAAGCGGCTGGCGCGGGCAGCGCCGAAGGCGCAACTCGGGCCTCTTGGACGCGCTGAGATCGCCCGCGCTACGGTCGGCAGCAAAAGGGGCGAATAACCGACGAGAAAGAAAGCCATGGTTGTAGTCGCTTGTTGACGAGCGGGATTGCCGCGGTTATGACGTAAGTTAAAGTAATAACCGAGGCGACGCAATGGCCAGAGTTTCATTCGTCGGAATTCTTGCGGCAGGGGTTGCGCTGGCAACACAAAGCCAAGCACAGGATGCAGTCTCTCGGCAGGCTCCGCAACCGCCAAATATTGCAGCGCGTGTAGCCGCAGCGTTTCGGGCCGAAAAATCTGCCGCTTATAAGGTAACGTTGAATCAGGCGGTCCCAACGGCACGGTCGTCGGCTGCTCTACCGCCAACTAAGTGTCCGGCAGTCGATAGCAAGGCCGTCAGCGACCTCGTCCGCGCGGTGGCGGCGCAAGAGGGTGTTGATGCGGACCTGGCCGACGCTGTGGCTTGGGTCGAAAGCCGGCATGGCGCGGCGCGCAAGCAATCGTCGGCGGGCGCTGTGGGGATCATGCAGCTGATGCCGGAAACCGCGGGCGATCTTGGCGTTCGTGACAGGTGTGATGTCGATGCGAATGTTCGCGGCGGCATCAAATACCTGAAGCATCTCCACGACGAGTTCGGCGATCCATTGTTGATGCTCGCCGCATACAACGCCGGGCCCGCAAACGTTCGTCAGAGCCGGGGCATTCCGGAGTTTCCGGAGACGGCCGGCTACATCATCAAGGTTCTCAACCGCTGGAAGCTGTCGGCCATGGTCGGCTCGTCGCAGCCGGCGAAAGTGTCTGAGATCAATGGAGAAGGGAAGTTCGAAAATGCGTGGAAGGACGGACATGTCATTGAAGTGGAGTAAATTCACACTGCAGCTCGCCGCTGCCGTTGCGATCGGCTCGCTTTTGCAGCCAGTCGCGGCCTTCGCCCAGGACGCTGCACCCATCGAAGGCGTCTTTGATTGGCTGGTCGGCGTCCTGCAGGGCAACATCGCGCGCTCTATCGCGATTATTGCAGTCTGTTTCCTCGGGTTTATGGCGATGACCGGCCGTTTGGCCTGGCCATTGGCATTCTCGATCGTCGTCGGCATCGCTTTCGTGTTTGGCGCCTCGACACTGGTCGACGCAATCCGCGAGACCGCTTCGAGCTAGGGCATGAACGACAACGAAGACGACCTGCCGACGGCAGAGCCTGTGAGCCTCGCGCTAACGCGCCCCCTAATGGTGTTGGGCGTGCGTTACGAGGTTTTTTGGCTGAACGGCTTGATCGGTGTCGTGTTTTTCATCGCCACCAGCAACATTCTGCTTCCGCCCCTCGTGGCCGTGATCGGCCACGGGGTGTCAGCCTATCTGTGTCAACGCGACATTCACATGTTCCACATCTTCGAGCGCCTTTTTCTGACCAAGCGGGCGATGGGAAACACCTCGTTTTGGGGAGCCAGGAGCTATTCTCCGTGAGCATCAACGCTGATCTGAAATACGGCAAGCAACGCAAAAAGGAGCAGGGCGTGAGTGAACACGTCCCCTTTTTGCGTCATGTGGATGATAACGTGTTGGTGACCAAGGCGGGCTTTCTGGCCTGCGTCATCCGCATGGGCGGTCTGCCGTTTCAGACGATGGACCAATCAGAGCTCAATGCCCGGGTCCTGAACCGCAACACGACATTTCGCAATCTCTCGTCGTCGCGCTTTTCCGTCTATGCGACGATCATCCGTCGTCACATCAGGCCGGACATCGAGGGAAGCTTCGACAATCCGTTCGTCGCGGAGCTGGACGCGCGCTACATGGAGGCGCTGTCCTCCAAGAACCTGTTCGTCAACGAAGTTTACATGACGGTTATACGCCGGCCGATGGCCGGCAAGATCGGCTGGGTGGACAAGATTTTTGATCAGTTTCGGTTGCAGTCGGCCGGCGAGGAAACCCGCGCCGAAGCACTCAAGGAACTGCACGACGTGACCGACAGTCTCGTGCAGGATTTCAGTGCCTATGGGGCACGGAAGCTGGAGGTGGTCGAGCGCAACGGCAGCGCATTTTCGGAGCCTGCTGAATTTCTAGCCAAGATCCTCGCCGGCGCCGATGAGGTGGAAGTCCCGCTTCCCCGAATGAGTTTGGCTGAGGCAATTCCGACGCGGCAACTGCTGTTCGGGCGCGAGGCGATCGAAATCAAAGGGGCGGAACCTTCTACATCGAAATTGGCCGCGATGATCTCGATGAAGGAATATCCCCCTACACGACCCCGGGTGGCCTCGACGGGCTTCTGCGGTTGCCTCATGAGATCATCATTACGCAATCCTTTGCCCTGGAGGACCGCGTTGCCGCAATGGGGCAAATCCGCAAGATCAGTCGACAAGTTGTTGGCTCTGACGAAGGGGGCACCTCAGTCGAGCAGTCGGTTCACGATGGCATGGACAAGCTCGCGCAAGGCGAAGTCGTGTTCGGCAGCCATCATTTGACGGTTTGCGTGGTCGCGCGGTCTGTTCCGGAGCTCAACAAGGCAATTTCTGACGTGCAGTCGGAAATGTCGCGTCTGGCAATTATCCCGGTACGTGAGCGCCTGAACATGGAGCCGGCGTTTTGGGCGCAACTGCCGGGAAATTTCAGCTACGTCGCGCGCAAGGCGTTGATCTCGTCGATGAATTTCGCGGGCCTGTTTTCGGGGCATAATTTCCCGTCCGGCCAGAAAGACCGGCTGCATTGGAAGCGTCCGATCGCCCTGCTCGAGACGACAAGCCAAACTGCCTACTATTTCAATTTCCATGTGGACGACGTGGGAAATTTCACGGTCTTTGGCCCGACCGGCTGGGGCAAGACCGTGGCAATGTCCTTCCTGCTGGCTCAAAGCATGAGGGTCGAGCCTCGGCCGCGCTGCGTCTATTTTGACAAGGATCGCGGCGCGGAGATCTTCGTGCGAGCGCTCGGCGGCCGCTATGAAGTGCTGGAACCCGGTGTTCAAACCGGTTTCGCGCCCCTGCAGTTGGACGACACGCCGGAAAATCGGTCATTCGTCGATACGTTGCTGCAGTACCTGCTGAAGCCTGACAACGGCACGTTGGAACCCGCCGAGATCCGGGTCATCGGCGATGCGGTCGATCAGATTTTCAGGATCCCGAAAGAGCGACGCGTCTTTTCGATGTTGCCGGAGGTCCTGCGCGGTCGATTGCAACCGGGGATGAACGACCTGACTCAACGGCTCGAGCCGTGGCTCGACATGAAGAGCAGAGGGTGGCTCTTCAACAATGCAACCGACCAACTCGACTTCTCGTCGGCGGTGATCGGCTTCGACATGACCAAAATCCTGAACGAGCCGAAAATCCGCACGGCGGCGCTGCTCTATATGTTCTTCCGCATCGATCAGGAGATAAACGGCGATCCCTTCCTGGTATTCCTCGATGAAGGCTGGAAGCTCCTGGATGACGACGTTTTCGTCGAGTTCATAAAGGACCTGTTGAAGACGATCCGTAAGCGCAACGGCGTGGTCGGCTTCGGCACCCAATCCGCGGACGACGTTGCAAAGTCGGCGATCTCGAACACGCTGATTGAGCAGACCTCCACCAACATTTTCTTCCCGAACCCGAAGGCCGATCAGGAATCCTACCGCAGACGGTTCACCTTGACGGCCAAGGAGTTCCGGTTTGTCAGGGAGACGGCGAAGGAAAGCCGCGCATTTCTTGTGAAACATGCGTCGGATTCGATCGTCGCCAAACTCGACCTTTCGACGATGCCGGACCTGGTCAAGGTCCTGTCGGGCAACGAAAAAACCGTTCGTGAGTGTGAGGAACTGCGCAGGCGCCACGGCGACGAGCCGACGGCATGGCTCCCCTATTTTTGTGGATGGGAGAGGGAAGCGGATGAGCAAGCAGCTTAAGGCCGGCCCGATGGCCGCATTGTTCGCAACGGTCGTGACAGCGCCGATGCTCATCTCCCCGAGCATTGGTCTGGCACAAATCGCTGTTGAAGACGATCCCAACCTCGTCGAGCGAAAAAAAGATGAATTTCAGAACGACAGTTCCCATGAGGACAAGACGTCTGAAACCGGACAGCGCAAGGCCGTCGCCTGCACCTACTCGAACAAATACCGGAACGAAATGTTTCGGCGCTCGCCACAACAGGCGCTCGCCCGCGATGCGGGCAATGTGTCGCTCATTCGATACTACGCAAAGAAGTATGGCGTTTCGGAAGGAGTGGCACTGTCCGTGTCCTACCAGGAAGCGCGCTTCGACACCTGCGCCGGCAGCCATACCGGCGTGAAAGGGGCGATGCAGCTCACCAAGGGCACGGGACGCGGCCTCGGCTTCGATCGCGACATCAACGAACAGAATATTGAGGGCGGGGTGAAGCTGCTGAGCCAGGCGGTCAAGAAATGCGGCGGCACGAACTACGCATGCCTCGCATCCTACTATAACGGTTCGACGGCGGCCGAACAGGCCAATTGGGCGGCCGGCGTCGGGCGCTGGCATGGATATTTCAATGAGTATGTGGGGTCGGGAAAGGCCCCGGCTGCTGCCCCACCGCCCTTCAGTATCCAGGCTAGCGGCACCGGCGCTGCCGGTGCTGCACAGACGGGCGGCGTCACTGCCGTCAACAAGACGGCTACTGGGCTCGAAACAGGCAGCGCGCAGCGATCGCAGTATTCCAGTCTCATCGACACGTTGGCGGCGGGTGTCGGGACCAAGGAAGAATACATGGACGCCTGGGACGAAAACTCCACGGCGCGCGGTTTGAATGCCGACCTGCTCAACCAGCTAATCCAGGGTTCTGCAGCGGTGAACGAACTGTTGAACGCCCGTCTTCTCCAGCGCAACACCAAGCTTTCTCAGGTGTCCAGATTTGGCACCAGTGAGGGCACGGAAAACCCCTTCTCGTGCGATCCCGTCATCCTCGGCAGGCTAGAAGTGCCGGAGCCTTTGTGGCCCGGCTGCGCCAAGCGCGTCACAGGATCGGGCGGCGCTGAAGAAATCACGCACGTTCCCAACGCCGACGCGGCGGCGGGTGCTTTGGAACATATGCAACGCAACGCGCAATAGAGTGAAAGGAGCACCCGTAATGAAACGGACTGTTGCAGCATCGCTATTCCTGGTCGCCTCGACTGCGCTCGGGAATGCCCAAATCGCAGTGATCGACGGCGCGAATCTGGATGTCGCGCGAGAAAACGCCGAAAACACCAATTCGATCATGAGGAGCAATGACGACATCCTTGAGAAGTCGAAGGAGATCCTGCAGGCGCTTTCCGGGACGCGAAACGGCTCGCTCGGTATCAGTCAACAGGGTCTTGGCGGGGGGATGTCGATCGCCGCTGCGCCATCGTTCGGATCGGTTCTCAACGGCGGGACGCTTTCGTTCGGCGGGCTCGGTGGTCAGGCACAACAGATCGCCGGCGCGGTGATCAACGGCCTGCAGTTGGTCAAGCAGCTGAAGGCCGTCATCCAGGGTGAAGACCCAGGCGCCGTGAACAGCCTTTACAGCGGCAGCGTCAACACCTCTGCGCTGCTGGCTGCACTGACCCAGCAAGCTTCGCAGGGCGTGACAACCCGGGAACAGTCGCTGCAATCGGCGACCGGCCAGATCGGTCAGGCGGAGAACGTCAAGGGTTCGGTCGACGAGAATACGCGGATGCAGCTGGAAACAGCGCGCTCGATCAATGAGCTTATCGGCGTCCAGAACGGCGCGGTGTCGGCCCTCAACGAAGACCTGAAGTTCCGGCTGACGCAGCAATCTCAGGTTCAAAAGATGCTGCAATTCAAAGACGTGAACCCATTCAAGAATGCCGGCGGTTCGCAGTAGGCGAATTCTTGCGGGGGTGAGGTCGCCGGCATCGGTCCGGGGGAACGGTGCCGGCGATCGTGACTCTAACGGCGGAGATAGTGCATGAATTCTCGGGTGTTCTTGGCGTTGATGATGGCCGCCCTGGCAACTGCTTGCGCAAGGCCCGGCCGCGAGCTCAAGGCGCCCTGCGGCCCGATTTCCTCGTATGCGGCCAACGATGAGTGCGGCGAGCTGAAGCCGGTTAACTCGGCATTCGACAACGTGTTGTCGGAATAAAATGAACCCTGTTTCGACCATCATCAGCGACCTTCTGAACGGCGTGGATCAGGCCGGGGCTCGCTTTGTAGAGGTCCTTTACAAGCGCGTCGGCCTTTATAGCGAAAACCTGTTTTTCGCGATGCTGGTCCTCTACGTGGTCGTTTGGGGTTACATGCAGATATTCGGCCGCTCGACGGCCTCGCCACTGGAGGCTGCGTGGCGGCTCGGCCGGGCGATCGCCATCTATTGGTTTGTCACCAACTGGGCCCCGTTCTCCGAGACAATCTATACGCTGGTGCAGTCGATCCCGGAAATTCTGGCCAATCGGATCGTCCAGACGATTTCGTCGACCACCGGCACTCAGGTTTCTTCGGTCGATGCGGTGCCGGCGATGTTCGACGGTCTTTACGAAGCGACGCTAAGGGTCGTGCCGTTGATCTACACCGGCTCCTTAACCGACTTTTTTGGTGCGCTTCTGGCCATCATCATCATTATTTTCACGCTGCTTTTCATCGGCGTCGCCGTCGCCGCGATCATTGCCGCCAAGGTGCTGCTGTTCATCATCCTGGCTCTTGGGCCGGTGTGGATCATCATGGCCCTCTTCAATTATTCATTCAAATTTACCGAGGGCTTTTTCACCGTCACCGCGAACTTGGTGGTGCAGCAATTGCTGATCTACGGGTTTCTCGGCTTCTACTACTACATGGTGCAGCTCTCGGTTACTGCCATGGACGGTGGTGGCGGCACCGATATTACCGGCAAGCTCGCGCACGTCATGCCGCTTTTGCTGGTCACTTTGGTCGGCTTCTACGTCCTGCTACAGGTGCCGATCATCGCCGGCATCCTGACGGGGAGCGGACCGATAGGAACTGCCGGAGCGATCGGCTCCATGTGGCGGTCTGCAAGGGGCGCGGCAGACAACGTCGTGACCCGCACAACGACGCGCGCCGGTGGATCATTCCTGCGGGGATCGGCGGAAGGTCGACAGAGATTCGCGTCTGATATGAGGGCGATCAATATTCAACGCGAGACAGCTAGGAACGCGTCCTCGCTATAGGGTCTACGGGTAGACTGCAGAAAGCGCCGAATTCGTCATCAAGTCCAATGGGATCTGATGGCGTCGAGAAGAAAGCTTGAAAACAAGGCTAAATTAAAGTGTCAAATGAACCGACCGAAACAGGCGTAGTCGACCAGCGGTACTTCCAACAGGGCAAGTCGTGGGAAGACGATACCCATCGCAGTTTACGGCGATCACGAACGTTCGCGTGGCTGCTGACCGGAGTTTTCGGCGCCATCGCGCTTCTCTCTCTGGTGGCGCTCGTCCTGCTTTTTCCGCTCAAGCAATACGAACCCTACATGGTCGCTGTCGACAAGACGACCGGCTACCTGGAAATTGCACGAGCCCTGAAACCGGGTGATCTGTCCCAGGATGAAGCGGTCACGGCGGCGAATATCGTGCGCTATATCCGGGCGCGCGAGACCTACGACCCGCGCATGATCAAATCGAATTTCGATCTGGCGCAGCTTTATTCGACCGGATCTGCCGCCGACGATCTCGTGCGGGAATTTACGCCCTCGAATCCGAGTTCCAAAGACAAGCGCTACGGGACCGACACGACCATCAGCGTAACGGTGAAGTCGGTGTCGTTCCTCAATCGCACGACGGCAACGGTCCGCCTTTCGACAGAAGAGAAGCGGCAGAACACGACGCGGCGTGAGCACTGGGTGGCGGTCGTCAAATTCCGCTACACTAGCACCCCACTCAAGAACGAGTATCGGTTCGACAATCCATTGGGCTTTCAGGTCGCGGAATATCGGCGTGACCAGGAATCGCTTCCCGACGCCACGCCGGCCGACAGGACGGTACAATGAGGCGGCGGCTGAGAAAGGTCGCGCTGTCGGCCGCGCTTTGCCTGGCGTTGTCGTGCCCGGCGCTGTCGCGCGACGGCCGGATTCGCTACGTCACCTTCAACAACGACAATGTCGTGACGATCCAGGCTGCGATCGGCGTCTCGACGATGGTCCAGCTCAGCCCGACGGAAGTTATCGAGACGATTTCGGCCGGCGACACGATCGGTTGGTCGATCGTGCCGAAGAAGGGCTCGGGCATCCTGTTCGTCAAGCCGCTGGTCGAAAACGCCGAGACCAACGTCAACATCGTCACCAACAAGCGGGTCTATTCCCTGCTCCTCGTCGGCTCGCGCGAACCGTCGCTCAGGGCATCGTTTCATGTTCGGTTCAAATACCCTGACGAGGACGTGAACGCGCGGCTCCTCGCCCAAGCCGAAGAAAGCGCCCTCAATCCGTCGCTGAAAAACATCGACCCGTCGATGCTGAACTACGACTACGCCTATCGCGGTGATGACTCGCTCAAGCCGCGGGTCGTGTTCGATGACGGGAGGAAAATGTTCCTGCAATTCACGGGCGACGTGCCGGCGATCTTCGTTGTCGAAGCCAAAGGCCGTGAATCTCTGGTGAACCTGCGCACTGAAGGCGAGTACATGATCGTCGACAAGGTTGCGCGGCAATTCACCCTGCGGGCCGGCGACAAAACGTTGTGCCTCTATAACCGTCAATCTCCATCGCAACGCATGCCGGATCCGATTGAAGACATTTATGGCCCGTCGAAGCTCAGCAAAAAGAGCAAGCGTGGACAGTTCGAACAGAGGAGCCGCTGATGTCGAACATAGACTATCATGAGCTCGACGGTGGTAGCCCGGTTGCCCGGCGAAATGCAGGTTTGGGTACGAAACTCGGCATAGCCGGGATCGGGCTGCTGCTGGCCGGCGGGCTGTTGTATATCAACTGGCCGAGCGGACCGTCCGACCGGAACACGACATCGAACGACGAAGAGGCTTTCGAGACCTCGACCTTTCAACCCCGCCAGCCGGCGACGCCGGCGACGGAATTGCCACCGCAAGACCAGATTGTCATCCCGCCTCCTCAGACACCGCCACCGCAACAATCGGCCGACGTCGACCAGACAGTCGCGCCGGGCGTCGATCTTGAGGAGCAGCGGCGCTTGCTCGAACAGCAAATGCGCGAAGCCGAAGCCCGCCGGCTTGCCGAGGAGGAGGCCCGCCGCCGAGAGGAAGAGGCTAGGCTGGCGGAGGAAGAGCGCAAGCGAAAGGAGCAGGAAGAAAAGGAGCTGTGGGAGCGGCTGCGCTCGAGTCAGATTGTCACTGACGGGGAACAGGACGCCCCGGCAGGCGAAGCGGCCGCGGCGATCGCCGGCGACGGCCAGCTCGTTCCTGTTCCTGGGGCAGACCTGGACCCCAACAAGGCGTTCCTCGCCCAGGCCGAAGTAAGTCGCAACGCCAAGGCGACGGCGACGAAGAATAACCGCACGGATGCCCTGATTGCAGAGGGCACCATGATCCGCGGTTTTCTTGAAACTGCCATCAACACCGACTTGCCTGGAATGGTGCGGGCGGTCGTGCGCGAGGATGTCTACTCGCTTGACGGTCGTCGTGTGCTGATCCCGAAAGGGTCGCGCCTTACCGGCGAATACAAGTCCGGCATTGCACGCGGCCAGACGCGGGTCTTTGTCGTCTGGAACCGGATGATCCGGTCCGACGGCGTGTCGGTCAACATCGGCTCGCCTGGTGCTGACAGCCTTGGCCGTGGCGGCATGGCCGGTCGTGTCGATCGCCACTGGCTGGAACGCTTCGGCTCGGCGATCGTGCTGTCGATCGTTGGCGGTGCGGCGGAATACCTTTCGGCGCTCGCCGACCCGAGCGGCGGCCGCCGCCAGGAGACGATTACCCGTGTCGATCCTATCACTGGCGAGGTGACGACGATCACGATCGATCCGGAGCGGACGGAAGAGGAAGCCCGTCAGATCGCGATCGAACGCTCCGCAAGCACGATGACCGAATTGGCCAAGGAGGCTTTCGAGGATTCGCGCAACATCCCGCCGACGATCTATGTCGACCAAGGTACGTCAGTGATCGTCTTTGTGCGGCGCGATCTCGATTTTTCGGAACTTTACGCCGATCCGGTCCAGGAAGAGCTGGCGAGACTCAAACGCGGCGGCAGACCGCGTGCCGCGATCGACCCTGTTCCCCTCTACATGACGCTGAAAGACAATTGGTTTCCGGCAGCACCCCCGGTGACCAAATGACCATGATCAAACACCCGGCCACTGCTTCGCCGGCTACCTCATCGAGCCCATATGCTAAGTTCCCGATTCTGGAAATGGAGCTGGAACCCCTTCACGAACTTCTACGGCAGGACAATGTTTCCGAGCTTTCCGTCAACAGGCCGGGCCAAATCTTTGTCGAGCGGCTTGGCGCCGAGGAAATGGAACGGATCTCTGACGTCAGGCTGACCGAGAAATGGATTCGCAACCTCGCAACACTTGTCGCCAGCTCAACCAATCAACAGGTGAATGAGCAAAAGCCCATCTTGTCGGCGGCACTCCCCAGCGGCGAGCGCATTCAATTCGTGCTGCCGCCGGCAGCACCGGACGGTGGCGCCATTTCGATCCGCAAGCAGGTCATCATGGACATGACCGTGGACGACTACGCCAAGCGCGGCGCGTTCGAAGAAACGCGTATGGGCAATGAGCTCGGCTTGTCGGAAGAAGAAACGGAACTAGTTGAGCTGATCGGCGGCTCCGATCCAATGAAATTTCTGGAGCATGCGGTCAAGAATCGCGTGTCGATCGTTGTTTCGGGCGGCACGTCGACCGGCAAGACGACCTTCCTGAACGCCTTGCTAAAGCTCATTCCTCCGAGCGAACGGATAATCACCATCGAGGACACGCGCGAGCTGAAGCCCGTCACGTGGAATACCGTGGCCCTACTCTCCTCCAAGGGCGACCAGGGCCTGGCGAAGGTCGACGCGCAAAGCCTTCTCGAGGCGTCGTTGCGTATGCGACCGGACCGATTGTTGCTCGGCGAGTTGCGCGGCGCGGAAGCTTTTTCTTTTCTGCAGGCGATCAACACGGGGCACCCCGGATCGTTGACCACAGTACACGCCAATTCGGCGCGCGCCGCCTATGAGCGCCTGGCGCTGATGGTCATGCAGGGCGGCGTGAAACTCTCGCGCGAGGAGATCATGGACTACCTGAAAGAGGTGATCCCGATCGTCGTCCAGCTCTCGCGTCGAGATGCCGGCCGGCGCGTGGTGAGCGAGATAACTTTCACAAAGGCCGAACGCCTCGGCTGATCTGAGAAGGCGACGTATGAGGGCGTGATGGTGCAGGTCATCAAGGGATTGGTCGTGACGCTCATGGTCATGGCCGTGGGCGTTGTTTTTTTCGCCATCGCCTATGCAGGCGTCGATTGGTACGAGACGGGCTCCTTCGCCCTGATTCAGGATCTCGACCGGGATCCTTTTGCCACACTGCGCCGCGCCCACGCCGATGTCGCCATTCTCGGCCACTATCAGCAGGCGCTCTATGCGGCCGGCCTGGCGCTCATTGGCGTGATGGTGCTGGCTGTCATGGCCGTGCTGATGACGCGCAAGGCATCGAACGATGCCAAATTTCTTAGTTTGGCGGAAGTCAACCGGGCCGGCCTGACGAAACGAGGCGGCGTCTTCATCGGCCGCGCGGGCGGCAATCTCGTGAGCGTCATCGGCGCGTTCACCCAGCGCGGTTCCAACAAGAGACGCTTCACCAAGCCGAAGCTCGCAGGCGGAAAAAAGCTATGGGTCGATGGCGACGACGTCGGCGGCTTCGTCGTCGGGCCGCCGCGATCGGGCAAGGGTGCCGCCCTGATCATCCCGAATGCGCTGCTCTGGCCGGATTCGCTTGTGGTGCTCGACATGCGGGGCGAGACCTATCAGGCGACAGCGGGTTATCGCTCAACCTTTTCCAAGGTCATTCGGTTCTCACCGGCCGACGAAAAAGGCGAGACGGAATGCTATAATCCGCTCGATTTTATTAGCCTCGACAGCGACCAGCGCGACATCGACATTCGCAACATCGCGGCTGCGCTGTTTCCACGCCCGACGACAGGCGAAACCTATTGGGTCGACGACGGTCGCATGCTCTTTGCCGGCGTGATCTCCTACGTCATGGAGACGCCCCGCCTCCAGGACAGCCAGCGAACGCTGCGTCAGGCGCTTCGTATCATGAATGGCGCCGACCGGCCGTTCCTGGAATGGATTCAGGCACTGCGCGAGGAGGAAGCGAAGGAGATTTCAGACTACACGCTGCAGATGCTCGCCAGCTACGCCGAAATGTCGGACAAGCAGTTTTCCGGCCTGTTCGGCAGCGTGAGAACGGGTCTCAATCCGTTCATGAACGAGCGGCTTTTGCGCGCGACCGACAAGAGCACCTTCGACATCCGCAATCTCAAGCGCGAAAAGGTCTCGCTCTATCTCGACTTTCGTATCGAGCAAATCCGCTCGATCGGGCCGTTGTTCAATGTCCTGATTACACAGCTGATGAACTATATGGCGAAAGAGATGCCCGAACAGGGTGAGCATCGTGTCCTCATCTTGCTCGACGAGTTCCAGAACCTCGGGAAACTCGAAAACGTCATGGAAGCGGCCACCATCCTCGGCGGCTATGGCGTGCCGACCTGGTTCTTTGTCCAGTCTCTCAAGTCGGTGGACACCATCTATCGCGAGGAAGGCCGCAAAACGCTGGTCAACTCCGCGCGTGTCCAGGTGTTTTTCGGCGCGCAAGACGCGGAGGACCTGAAATACATCTCCGACACCCTGGGCGAGCGCACCGAAGTCCAGAAGGATGTCAGCAAAACCCAAGCGACGATGTTCGACATGCATTACGCGCGCACCGTGCACGTGAAGGAGGTCCGTCGGCCCTTGATGCGCCCCGACGAGATCCGCACCATGAGCCGCAACAAATGCATCATCCTTCCTCGCGGTTCGCATGCAATTTTCGGCACGCGCAATTTCTATTTTGCCGACGCTGAGCTGTCGAAACGTGCATGGATGCCGCTTCCGGTCTTCAAAGCGGCGGCCGCCAAGGTCGACAAGGAACCGGATGCCGGCCGGAAAGCAGCACCAAAACCGAGTGCTGGTTTTAGCGACATGTTGGTTCCGCCACGATTTGCGCGCGCGAATGAGGCGGCGCCAGCATTAACGCGGCCGCGCGGTGCGGTTTTCGCGGCTAAGGCTGGCAGGCGCCCTCCCCCACCAACGCGTCCGGTCACCGTGACGACCTACATTGCAGCGAACCCTAAACCATCAGCCGGTCGGGTACCCATGCCTCGGAATACGCCTGACCTGGCTGCGATTACGCGCGCCGCCGGGCGCAACCATGCTGTATCGATAGCCCATGCGAAGATTGCGGAGGCGATTAGCCGGGTGGCGAGGGTCGCCGCGAAAGCGGCCAATAAATCGGAAGCAGACGCCGGCTTGAGCGATCTCGAGACAGCCGTGCAAGATATTGATTAGCTAGGTTAGTAATCGGACCCTGTGCAGTCATCCGGATCCCGTCGTGCTGTTGCGTTAGTTGACCAAAACGCGACCTTCCGAAGCGGAGGTCTCATTCTGAAACCCGACATTGGCCGGAACCACTCCTCGGTATGCGCAAGTTTCTTGGAAACGAAGAGCCTCCCGCTGCTCCTCAACATCGGTAGCGTTCGAAATTCTCCGCCGCGGTCGAGAACTGTTCCACAGTGACCGAGGCCCATAAAGTCAGTCTGCCGGAATACTCACAGAATACCTGACCATCGGCGGAAGATCAGGGGAGCTTTGCTGTCCGTTGAGCAGTGAATGCCTCAAATGCATCGAACAGGGGCCGGAACCGGTCCCCAAAGAATGCGGGGAACCGACCCGGACGTTCCATCCCAACGCGCGCGAGCGCCGTTGTCACAATTTCACCAGCGGGCGTTTCGGCCGGTAGCCGGATTATCGCATCTTCTCTCAAACCGGCTGACGCCAGCTCCTTTATTTTCTCGTCCAGGGCGTCGATCTTCGGTGCGTATTCATCGGCCATCAACCAGCAAAAATCAGGCTCGATATGATCGTCCCAAGCAACGAGAATCACAGGTTTCCTCAGAAACACGCATGCGAAAATTTCCGAAACGGTTCCCTTGCCACCCTTGAGCGCAATTGCAACATCGCAAAGGCAGGCCTCTAGGTAGTTTCGCCGGTGACCGAGACCAGGCTCCAGTATCAGCCCAGCCTTTTCTTCCTTCAAACTTGGGTCCCGCGAACCGTCATTGTAGGCATGCCTGTGAACTCCAATCCAACGCCCGCCCGCTGTTTTCGCACCCTTGATTGCTGCGTTTTTGACGCTCCCATCGTCCACTCCGTCTCCGCCAGTCAGGAGAATCGCATCGGCGTTAGAGACCTTTTCACCTATTGACCTCGCATGGGAAACAAACTTTTTACTGCCGAATACTGCTACAATCGGGGCACGCATGTTCGCATTGTTCATGGTCAATTGTTCCTTGATACGCTCAAGTCAATTCAGTCAGTGGACCTTGAAGTTTGCACGGATGGAGAGTCTAAGAGCGCCCAATCATCATCGATGCTGTTCGGCAGCCAAGTAGCGCCTGTGCGGCCGCTCTTCATCAGAGCAAAGCGGCAGTTGAGCCCATCGGCCGACGGTTGCAGGAAGTCCCGCCAATAGTAGATTGCTCTCCGGCGCACGATGCCACGCAGCATGTCGCGCGGATCGACAAGCTCAATGACCGAGGGCTCGGCCAACCGAGCGTAAAGCGGAACCGAGAGCTGACGTCGCAAATTGTCGGCCGCTGCCCCGTGTTTTTTATCCTCCCATAGAAAGCTTTTAAACGCAAAGGCCGCCGGGTTACTGGGAAATCTGGGCTTCTCGACCACATCGAAGCGCAAGATCGCCTGTTCCTTCGCCTCGCCCTCTCCAAGTTCAAGGCGGATCGATAGCCGGTCCCCTGCGATCAAAGGCCTTTCGCCAAGGTTCTCGTCGACATTCTTAATCTTATAAAGATAAAGCGATTGCGACATGATCGCGAAATCTGCCTCCGCATTGGGATCTGGGGGGATCAGATCGAGTTGAACGGCCGTGTTTGTGCCTGGCCGCCGCCGTTCGGCGCGAATAGCCATCGGTATGGGTGCCCCGCCCGAAATGCGCCTAAGTCTCAACACTCGCACAATCTGCTTGTCGATCTCCTCCTCGAGCGCGAAGAACTCTGCCTCCGGATTGTTTCCCGGTACGGTCGAAACGAGCGCGGCGGCCAGCGTCAGGTAATCGCCTGGCGTCACCTCGTTCCGCTCGCCGAGAAACACCAATTCCGTGCCTGTGGTGCCGGGAATGGGCACCCGGTCGAGCTTGGGCAGGCCGGTCAGCCGGTCGTTATAGGCGGGATCGTCGAAGCGCAGGAAGGCGGCGCGGTCTACCAGAGGTGCCTCGCCGCCCGTCTTGTAAAGCCCGAAGACAAGCTGGCGCTCGATCCCGGGTGCCGACAGAAGCACGCGCAGGGTCAAAGGCGTCGCACCCGGCAAATCCAGCAGATCCGTCAGAAGCGACCGTCCACCCTTCCGGAATCCGACGAGCTGGATCGTGCCGTCACCCCCCGTCAACGAGCCATCGCCCTGACCAAGATACAAATTCTCGCCAACCTGTATGATGGCACTCTTTACAGACCAGTCCGGAGGCGGCGCACCGAAACCCGCCACCCGCGTTAGCGTGATCTCGCCCTGCCAATCCGGCCCGAGCAGCGCGAATTTCGGCGCCTTTAGCTTCACGATGAGAGCGCCACGGCCTCTTGGCCGGCGGTCGAGACCCGCTTTCAGCGCCGCGTCGAGGAAGACCGCGGTCTCTCCCTCGCCGCCGAAACCGCCCGGATCGGGCTCTTCTTCGTCCGGCGGGTCGGTGATGCGCTGCCCGCGGTCGTGGAGAATGGCCATCGGTTCGGAGGCCAGATCAAAATGTCTCGGCTCGAAAGCACTGGCCCGGGTCCGATCGTTGACGCCGAGTTCCACCGGCCTAGGAGTGCGCTGTATCAGGGGAGCCTGCGGTGCAGGTGTAACGGCAAGTCCGCCAGTTGAATCGGCTTCGACCTCGTCTATCCCGATGCGGCGCGTGTTCCAGGCCCCGGACCGGACGCCGATCTGCGACTGAATTTGCAAGGGCGGCAAATGATAGGTCCGGTGGGGGCTCGATCCCGCTTTGGGATCAGCCTTGGGATAAAGTCCGCTTGACGCCGCGGGAGCCAGCGCGACTGGAAAACCGGTGGCCGGATCAGGCGGCAGGGCGAACGTAATCTCGACCCCGACGGTATCGGCTTCGAGATAGGGCAACGCTTCGAATGGGCGCGGGACGATCGTCTCACGATCGCTGATCCAGAAGCCCTGATGAGTGCCAAGCCTCTCGGCTGGAACGACGCGCTGCGCTGTCGCGCCCAAGCCAAAGCCGGATACCGCGGCAGTGGCGGTGAGCGCGACCTCGGTTTGCCCTTCCAAACGCAGCGCACCGAAGGCGTCGGTAAGGATCTCGGAGCCTGCGCGGAACGGCAGATAGCCTTCCGCCGCGCCCGCGGTGAGTGCGGCAGGCCGCGGCGGGTGCGCCAGTCGCTGGTGCTGGGGTCGCGCACCCTTCCGGTACGCTCGCGCGGCGCGCCTGACGCGGCGTTGCGCGGGCGACGAACTATCTACGCTCATGATCACCAACGGAAAGGGCGCCGTCCCGACCAGCCTGTCGGCCTCGACAAGGGCTACATCCGCCCATGGCGCCTCACGCGCCAGAATGTCTCTGGCCCATTTGCCGATCTTAGCGCGTGCCATCTCCAGCGCCCGGATGGAAATGCCGGCGCCCCCATCGTCATCTCCGTCTTGCGCGGGATCGTCGAACAGCGCGCGCACGGGCAGGACGATGCGAGCAATCTCGGTGATCTCGCTGTTGTCGCGGCTGGCCGCGCGAACGCTGACGCCCACGGCCGGATCCTTGTGATTTGATGCTGCCCCCCGGTCGTCGCTGCCCGGGACAAGATGCTGCGCGGGGCTTCCCAACATCTCCCAAGCCTTGAAATAGGCCGCGGTCGTCTTGATCGTGTCTTGGGAGCGCGTCTTTCCGACCAGCTCCTTCGAGACGAAATCCGCGTCTCTCCAGGTTCCCGGGGCAAGCGTGTAGGCTGTCACCGGACCCTCGGTTTTCCAATACGACAGGCGCAGTGAGACATCGGCCGTGCCCAGAAACTCCTCCGGGTCGCTCCAGGTCCATGCGGCATCGACCTCGGCCTCGGTCTGCCCCTGGAACAGGGCTCGCGGCCTCGGCTCGCTCCGCCGTTTCCAGAGGGCGCTCGCGAGATCGATGCGGTCGGCCCGCGCCTCCTGGCGGGCCTCGGCGAGTCGCGCGTCGATCCGGGCCGCCACAGCAGGGTCGAGCGGCGGCAATTCAATACCGTCGCCGGGCCGACTGGACCGGCGCAGCTTCACGTCGTCCGTGATGTTCACGAGCGTGTCGAAGGGCGGCGGGATATCGGCGGCAGGGTCCTGGAACGCGCCGATCGCTGGGAGCGGTAGATGGTTCAGCGGCGCTGCCTCGCCGGTGGGTCTCAGAACGTGATGGGCCGAGGCCTCCAGAAAACAGCGGCGCCCGCCATCGGCCTCGAGCCAGGCCAAAACCGCCTCGGCCTGCGCCTTGTTGAGCCCGTAGGGCATGGCCGCCCAGGACCGGACGACATGCGCCTTGACCGTGACGTCCACGCCGAGCGTGCCTGCATGGGTCAGAACGCTTTCACCCGGCTGGGTGAGAAGCGCGGTGAGGATGCCCTTCAACCCGCGATCGGAGAAAAGGGTGATCAGCTGGTGGCTGGTCCACTTCGCATCGGTGCCGGCCGCGTCGCTGAGCTCATGGTTGACGGCGGCCGAAAGCCGAAGCCAACCCTCGTGCAGGTCCTCGAGCGTTACCGGAGCGCCCTCGATGCGGGCTACAAGGTCATGCTGGAATGTCGGTGCCGCCGAATTGAGCGTCGCCGTCAGATACGCCCCGTCGACGGTCACATCCATCTTGGCGAACCGGTGCAGGTTACGTACCTCCAACCGCCCGCTGAGCATCACCCGCGAAGGCGTCTCGGATCGGTCATCGAAGGAGGGATAGACCAACTCCAGCGTGGCACCTTCACCAGAGACGGAAAGCCGCGCCCTGTGCGTGACGCTGGTGACTTTGAAGCCGTCGGACATGTACTCGCCCAGAAGGAGCAGCGCCGCACCTTCGCCGCCAAGCACGTCGAACGCGCCGCAGAACGGTGTGGGCAGGATCCCGACTGGCAGTTGCCAATTGAAGGCCAGCATCCGATCGCTCAGGGGGTCGTCGTCGCGCCGTGTTGTCAGCGTCGGGCTGAGCGCAAGCTCCTGACCGGAGATCTGCAGAATGCTCCCGCTATGCTCGGCCATCAGGCCCGGCTCGATCAGATTGTACCGTTCCCGGATGACATAGCGGCCCTTCTCAGCGCCGAAAGCGGTGGAGATGCCCACGCTGGCAGTCACAGGGTCGACCGAGAGCGTTCCGGCCCAGTTGACGGGCGGAAGCCGCAGCCTTGCCTCTCCGACGGTGAGCCTGCCCAGCTCCGCCTTGACCAGGGACGGGGTGGATGCAGTTGCGACACGAGCCATGTCGGCGGTCACGTCGACCGCGACCTCGGCTTCGCCCACCGGGAACACCAGTTGCCCCTCAATGGAGGAGGCGCCTTCGCCAAGGACGATCTCGCTCGCCCGAAAACGGGCCACGAAACGATCCTCGGCTTGCGAATCGCTGAGCGGCAGGTCGAGTTCGGGAACCGCGCAGCTTGCCGTTAGGACACCGTACACGTCGCGCGCGATCGTCAGTGTGGCGCTGCCCGTCCCTTCGAGGAAGGCAAGGCCCGTGTCTCCTCCCATATCCGAGGGCCGGGGTACGACCAACTTGATCCGCCCCTCAAACCGCGCTTCTTCAAGCCGGCCCGTCCCGTCGGCGATCAGCGCACCGATCATCGCCAGAGGCTCGAAGGCGAAGGGGCCGAACAGCACATGGCCGCCGGCACCCTCCTGGCTCAGCGACCAGGCGAAGCCCAGCCGGTGGTTCAGGTCAGGCGATAGCCCGTTCGCCGCCCTGTCCCAGCCGGTTTCCGACTGGCTGAAGGCGTCGCGCAAATCCGCAGTCAGCTGCGCGCCCGCGCCGGGGGTGCTGCCAAAAGGTACGTCCCGGAAATAGAGCCGCAAGGGCGGGGCGGCGGCGTCGCTGCCGACCCGCACATCCAGCGTATTTCGTAGTGAACCGAGAAAGATCTGATCGAGGCCACGAACCTTGACGTCACCGCCCGCGATCTCGGTGGCCTCGCGCGTCGCCTTGCGAAAACGCACGCTTTCCGCGGCCGGTTCTTGCGGCTGATACGCAAGTTTCCACCCGGCTTGATCCCAGAGCCCGCCGATCAGCGCATCACCCTGCATGGTGCCGAGCTGCACCTCGGCTCTGTGATCTTCCGACCGGGGAAACTGCCCCGCGATACCCATCAGATCGCCGGCGCTAGGGAGCCCGTTCAGTTCGATCGTGCCCATGCCGAGGCTGCCAATGAATTCAAGCGACATCCGGCCAGCATAGTCGAGCCGAACACCGGTCTCGTCCCCCTCGTATTCGCCTTCCGGTTCCGAAAGACCGAGACCGATCTCAAGCGAGACTTTCTCAAGGGGATAGTCAGTCTCGGCAAAGAGATTCTTCAGGCGGCCCGGACCGCCACTCTCACCGGCGATCATCCGGCGGTCGTAGACGGCGGCGAGCGCCAGCTGCCGGCTGCGCTCGACCCAGACGGGGAACCACGCGCTGTCGGGCGTGTCGCCGCCGGGCGCGTTCCAGGGCCCGGGCCGGAACACTGCGCCCATCGTGCCGGTCTCCGCGGCAGAGGCTGCGCCGCGCTCACCCGTCGCCGCTTCGGGGTCGGGGTCGGGCGGCGGCAAGGTGGCAAGGGCAAAGCTCTCGTCGGCCAGCGCGATATCATAGCGAATATCGGCCGCAAGCGCCTCGCCGCTCGTGTTCAGAAGCGTCGCGTCGCCCCAGGACTCATCACTGAGCCGGAGAGACTTCCCGACCACCCCGCCGACGAACAATGTGACCGAAGGCAGCGTCGTGATCGCTTGCCCGACCTCGTTGTCCCAGGGCAGCGTGGCGCCCGGACGTTGATAGAGATGTTCCCCCGGGTCATAAGTGACCGCGCTATGGGTCATTTCGAGGGGTTCGGAGAAGCGCAGATCGAGCACCTCGGGCCCGACCCGATTCGGCTGGACCCGCCGGAGCGGCGCAAACTCGCGGTTGCCCGAAGGGGCATTGGTCGCTTCGCCCGCCGCCGCGAGCGGCAGGGTTTGCACGGTGCCTAGCACCTTGTGGGACTGCCAGAGCCAGGGCAGGGAATCCTCGCTCCCGCGCGGCTGGAAGAGACTTTCGGCATCGACGGCAGCCGTCGGCCAATGCACCTTGAGCTCCAGTCGGTGACCCGCTCGGAACCCGACCCGGCGCCCGTCGCTCGTGGGATGAAGCGTCAGGGCCTCGCCGTCACCGGCAAGTCTGACGACTACCCGCATGCCCTCTGCGTCGAGCCGCCAGAGCCGGTCATCCTCGCCGACCAACGTATCGGGTGTCACGGCGGTCAGCGCTGAGGCACGGAGCGCGCGATCCGCCGCCTCGGGCAGAAACCGCTCCGGCCGCTGCGCAAAGGCGGTGACCGGCAGCACACCGTCGAACCGCGCAGACAGTCCGCCAAGTGTGATGTCAGCCGTTTTAACTTTCCAAAGCGGACCATCCCGTGCAAGCGCAAGCGAAAGATCGACTGACATGCCATTGAAGAGCGAGAGCGCCCAAGCCCGCTCAAGATCGCCGCTGACATTCTGCATCCGCCAAAGCCCGCTGGTCACAGCGCGCTCCACGCGCGTGGGCGGATCGGACCCGTCGTTTTCACTGATGAAGGTGAGGAACTCGTTGGTAGCGTTCGGAAATGGCCAATGCAGCCAGCCATTTCGAAGCGGCGTGTAAAGCCAGAGCCGGGCAGAGGGCGGCTCTGCCGGCTTTGGCCCCGGTACGGCACGCAGCGCATCCGGGTCGTCGCCTTCCTCCGGTTCCGTGGCCTCTTCCACCAGCGGCATAGGCGCCTGGCGGTCGCCGGAGGCACGCCGCGGCTCGTCGAACCCCATCGCCTCACGCAGGCGCGCCGCATTTGACAGAAGCGGCACGGCCAGCGAAAGCGCCTCGCTGCCAACCCGATCGGCGAGTCTGAGGGTCTCGCCATCAGCGTGAAAGCGATAAATCGCGGTCAGCCCGTCCGGCTTCGGATCGGCAAGCGTGATCAGGCCCTCAGCGTCCTCGACCGGAACGAGAATCTCCTCGTGCGCCGTGATTTCGAGCGTCTCGTCGTCACCTGGACCGACCTCGAAGACCTCCGGTCGGACGGCAATCTGCGGCCCGCCCTTGCCCAACTCGGCCAGAAATCCGCGCCCTTCGAGCGAAACCGACCGGGCCTTGTTCTTGCGGCGGAAAAGCAGGACCTGTTCCCGAATCTCAAGCGGCCAGAAAAACAGCTCCGGCGCGAACCGCTCGGTCGTTGCCAGCGACAGCCAGGCCGGCGCGTCCTGACCCGCCTTCGCCTTGCCGAACCCTTGCGAGAATTCATCGAGCGCCCGCTGCCAGTCATCGTCCAGCTTCGGATCGCGCCCCCGCCATAGCCGGAGCACCGGCTGGTCTCGCTCTACCCCCGGTCTGGTGGTCACCTTGATCCAGGCGTTCAGCGGTTCGTCTATCCACGGTAGTCTGACGCCTGCCTTAAATCCGAACCCATCGGGCAAGAGCGCGATTTTCGGATCCTTTTCTCCTCCCGGTTCTTCAAGTTGAAGTGCTTCCAGCAGCGCCGGCCGGTAATTGGCCTGCGGCGTGAACCAGATTTCGCCCGAGACCAGCCGCGCGGCCGGCATAAAGAAGGCACTCGGTTCGTTCTTCGGAAACTGCCCGAAAGGCGCAAAGATCAGGGCGCTGCTGCGCTCGTTGTCGAAGCCGGACTTGCTCCCATCATTCGGCAGCGGCCATTCTTCGCCATCGGCGAATGTGTCAACGGCTAGCACGCTAAGGCGCGACCTCCGAGCCCTGCTGGGCCTTGTCTCCCTGGATGACCAGAGATCCGCCAGGCTGGTGCGCAGGAGCAGAGGCTTGTGCAGATTCCCGAGCGTGGCGTTCAGGTCGATAGTCTCGCCCGCTTCGGCGAGTACGTCTAGCCTCGGTCTACGCACCGCGCCATCCTGGTCGTCGAGGATCATTCCGAAGGACCAGAAGGGTCCTATGCCCCGGAACCTCGGCACACGGAGCGCCTCCCAGTCGCGGTTCTTTATCGCCGCGCTCGATCCCTTGTCCCGCCGACTGTAGAGTGACGGAAATAGCGCAATCAGGTCATCAGCGTTAATGGTCATGCCGCGTCTCCGCCGTCGCTCGCGTCATGGATGTCCCATTCGACCGGCGCCAGATTTCCATGATGCGCCATGATCGTCAGAGTTTCCTTCGAATCTGACGGCAGGTAACCCGCCTCGGCGATCTCCCTGCTGATCTCGCTGATCTTCATCATCAGGACCCACCGCGGCTCCCGGGTGGTCGCGGCTTCCACGCCACACTTAGCCGCGAGCTTGGCGTAGTCGTCGAACAGCGTCTCCGTCTCCGGGTCTTTCGGCCCCCGCCTGGCCGACAGCAAAAGCCGATCGCCCTCGGCGAGATCGTCGCTGCCCGTCACAACGTCCCAGACACGATCGCGCAGGCGATAGATAGCTTGCCCGATCCTCAGGAGATTCACTACCACGCCCTTGATGGCATCCAGGTCAGCAGCCGGCAGAATATCGGAGAGGAGCGCCGCATTCGTATCTTCAATATCGCGCAAGAGACCGGCGGTTGTGAGACCCTCGCCGGCTTCGGTCACCCCGACCATCGCTAAAGCACGTCGGCGCTCCACATCGAGGAGTGTGCGAATCCCGAGTTTGAGATCGGGGCCGGAGAGCGGTGCCAGGTCGATCTCGCGGGACATTTGGGCGCGACATAGCCAGCGCGGCCCTTTGAGTGGCGCGCAGAGCCGGATCATGATCTTGCCGCTCTCCTCGATTACCGCCAGGCGCTGCCAGAGTGGCAGAAGCTGGGCCAACGGTCCCGTCACCGGCATTTGATTTGGTCCGAGAAGCTGTTCGCTTGAGCCTGAATCGACAAGCTCTTGGGGGCGGCTCGCCGAGGGTTCGTCGGCACGGCTCAGATCGGGCGTAATCTCGGCTGTGGCGGGGCCTGTCATCCTCGGCGCAATGACAAGCGAAAGTGTTAGGCCGTCGAACCAGTCCTGTTTTTCCGGAACGCGCAGCTCGCCGAATTCGTAACGCGACGAAACCCGGCGCAGCAGGAACGGGTGCGAGGCGGCGCCCTCGGGCGCGCGACTTGCGTCGATCACCGCGATCGTATTGCGCACAGCCGAAGCGCCATTGACCCGCGTCTCGCTCACGATCTCCAGCCGGGCTTCGAAATCCGGCAGCTTCCCATAGGCCTGTTGATCGGCTTCGGACTTGAAATAGGTGCCGAGAGACGCCGCCGGTAGCGCCTCGAAAAGCCGTGGGAAGCGTGTGTTGGGCCGATAGGCCCAGGGCCGAAGGTACCCGCAGATCCGCTCTTTTAACGTGGCGTCGCCGATGGCGTCGAGAATGGCCTTCTCGAGCCCATCAAGTGCGTCCAACTCGCCGCCCGGCACCTCGGCCCAGGCAATCGGCTCGTGGCTGTCCACCTTGCCATTTTGCGGTCGCGGCGGAAGAGCCGCCGCGACCGGCAGCCGGACGCGGGTTGTCGACGATTTGACCGATTTGGCGCGTGCGACGAATTCGGCCTGCTGTCTGAAATAGAAGGGCTCGGTTGGCGTCAGAAGCCGCTGGCCACCAAACCGTGCAATGGGCGCGGCCGAGAGGTAATCGCTGGTGCTTTCCTCGAAGCTTGCCTCCGGCGCGATTTTCGTCCATTCGCCTTCGATCACTTCGGCCTGGGCAAAGGACGGTTCGGGCCTTTCCTTCAGACTGCCACCAACGAAACGGGCAAGGCGGACGAGCCAATCCACATGCCGGAACTCCATCGAGAACCGGCGCATGATATCCTGGAACTCCAGTTTCCGGGCGAGCGCCACGTTGGCGCGGCTCAGATGCGCTTCCACATGATCGCTCAGCGATATCTCGGTGAACTCGCGACCCTCGTCGCTGAACACATTGCGCAGACCGATCAGCTTAACCGGCTCGACCTTGCGGCGGCGTGGGATCGTGATGACGCTTCGGCTGTGGCCAAGCTTTTCCGGGGTGGGCAGGTTTTCCTTATCCCCGTCCCAGATCGGCGTGAAATCAGGCTGCGGCACCGCCGTGTTGGGATAACGAAGATCCCACCAGCGTGGTACGAGCCGAACCGCATACGCGCGCTGACTGGCCCAGTCTTCCTTGACTGGGTGGGTGTAGCTGTAGAGACCCTCGCCGCCCGGAGCGAGCCGCGCCGGATCGATGCGCTTCGGCGCGACCGCGGTCAGGCGATCCGGCTCAGTCAGAATTCCGCCGGAAACTGCCAGCATCTGCTCGTTCTTGAACGGGTCCGTTCGCTCAACGATCGGAGCCGCAGCAAAGAAACGCTCGGCCCAGAGCATGTATTTCTCCAGGAGTTTTTCGTCTGCGTAGATCTTTGCCGTCATCTCCTCGCGCGCGTGGTTCTCGGCCTCGGCCTGCTGCCCCTCCTCGACACTTTCGTTCACGAAGGTGAATGCGCGGATCAGGTGGCCAATAAAGCGGCCAAAGCGGGAGTCCTCGGGCGGCCTGGCTGCCCGGGTCCATTTCGGCTGGGACTGGTCGCTGTCATCGAACACAAAGCCGAACACGTGGTCGGCCCAGCTTTCGAGGTTATCGAATCGGCCGAACGGAGTTTCGGCCAATACGCCCCCGCCGCTCAAAATCTGCGGAAGCGGCTGATCGTTGACCTCGTTAATGGGCAGCACGTCGCCATTCTCGAGCGCGGCCTGCAGGCGCTCGGTCACATAGTGCTGCTGCGACAACGCGTCGAACGACGGCACATACTGCCAGCGGACAAGAAGCAGCTCACCGCCCGGCGTGATTTTCTTGACGTCAATCGGATTGTCCGCAGGACCGAAGACTGTCCTCGGCATACCTTCGCGTTCAGGATAGATCACTTCGACATCCACGCGGAACCAGACTTGTCCCGCGGGTTCCCTTTCCTCCTTGTCGAGTTCGACCCTGAGCACCTCGTAGAAGATCGGTCCGGGCGCTTTCGGCAGCTCAGGAAGACTCTCTCCGTATTTCGCCCGCTGCGCTGGGGTGTAGCTGTAGGGAGGTATTTTCTCGAGATGCTCCGGCACTGGCCTCAGCGCCAGTTGAAGCATGGCCAGCGTCCGGTTGTCAGAAAGACTAGCCATGCCGGGCTCGGCACGGATGGCCCAGTTGGTCTGGAGCGGCAGGTCGAGCGCCACATGCCGGGCATCGAGGGACATCGCGTGCCTTGACTCCAGGTCCTCGGGAACCAGCTCATTGTAGCGCTGGATATAAACCTGAAGATCGTCCAACGTCTCCGACAGCTCGGCCCGCAGCTCCGCTTGCGACCAGTAAACGCCCGTGAGCGGGTCGCGAAGCGCAATCGTGGCCGCTAGCCCGAGCTGCGACAGAGCCCCCCAGCCCAGCGGATCGAGCTGCGCAAGGTCGTTCTCCACCCACTTGACCGGATCGGGTTTGCCGCCTTCGGGTTCCAGGAAGAGTTTGCCAGGGCTGATCTCGACCTCGTAGCTCGCCTCCACATCGGTCCCGCCCAGCGATTTGGGCGCCCCCCGTGCCGCGAGCGTGCCGATGACCATCAGGAGCCAAGGATGGACTCGGCGCTTGGCGTAGTATTCTCCTAGATCCCGGCGCGCAGCCAGAATGGCCAGGATCTCCTCCCAAGTCAGATCTCCGGGCGCCTTGGCCTTGCTGACCGCCTCGAAGAAGGGCGAGTCGCTCGATTTCAGGCCCACGGCCACAAGTGTACTCTCGGCATCCTGGAACCAGTCGGGCCACAGAAGCTCGCTTTCCGCCCAGGAGTACCAGCCGGGGCGGCTCTGAGGCATGTCCTCGGGCGGGATGTCTTTGCGGACCATCCACTCCACCGTCTGCCGGGCCGAGGGCGGCGTGCTGTCCCAAATCTCCGGCTGGACAAATGAGGTGACCGCGCGCTGCGCGATCTCGCGGTCGGCCGGCCGGATCTCACGGAGCTTTTGCCAGCGCGGCCCGAAGCCCGGCACGGGTTTGCCATCGGCGGTCGCGGCGCGGCTGAAGTTGACGAGCGCGTCCATCGGCGCCTCATAAAGCTCGTAGGCAGCCACCTGTTCCAATGCGAAGTTCTCGCTGACGGCGCTCCAGCTGATCGTCACGCCCCGGTCGCGCCCCGGTTGCGGCAGGAACTTCAGCTTCAGCTCGCCACCCTCGTCAACGATTGCGGCATTGTGGATCCGACCCTGCACCGTCTCGACTCCCGGAACTTGTCCGGGATGGGGAGGAGTCTCGGAAACCCATTCGAGGTGGTCGAGCGGCGTCGCGCCGCTCGTCTCAGTGCTCTCCTCGAGCGAAGCCTGGCCCTCCAGCAGAAACCGGACGCGGACCATGGCGGAGGCCGGACCGGGAACGAGGTTAGCCTCCGGGTCCCCCATCTCATCGGGTTTGAGCGGCGCGTCAGCCATAGCGCGGAGGAAGACGCGCCAGCCCGCGCCATCAGCTTCGGTGGCCGGAACCTGATTGAAAAAGCCTTGCGCCAGCTCTCGAAGAGCGCTGCCTGGGGGGACAACTCGTCCGCGATAATCCAGTACCGCCTCGGCGATCTCATCTAGGTCTACCCCATTGAGTGGCAGCAGCCACCGCTGCAGCATCGGCTCGCGTACGCCGTCACCTTCGGCGGACGGCTTATCGGTGGTCCGTCTCTCGGCAAACCCACCGTCCTCAAGCTGGTTCATCGCCTTCAGCGCGACGATGATATCGCCATTCTGCGGCGAAAGGCCAGCGACACCGGCAATCCCCGCATCCGAGGTATCCGTCGCCTCGAGCGGGTAGGCGCCAAGCGGCAGCCGCGGCAAGGGGCGCAGGATCAGTTGCCAGCGCTGGGTGGTCGCCACATCAGGGCGGGTGGGCGGCACAAGCTCGCGCCATTCGAGCGTGCCGCGCATGGGCGGCAGTTTCCCGTCTTCCGCTGCATGGGCGTCGAACTTCAGCTTCAGCGCTGCATCGTCGGCGGGCATCGGCGTCGCCGAGGGCACCTGACTTGCGGTGGCGGTCCAGGTCTTGCCCCGGGTGCCGTCCTGGGCGATCGGCGTGATCAGGGCGGTGAAGCTGCGCTGAACCGACAGCTCGCGACCCAGACCAAGCTCATTCAGAGCCTTGTTGAACTGGTAGCGCAACTTGAGTCGGATCATCGACCTGTGATCTGCTCCGCCTGCGGCGGCTCTCTGGTCCCCCGCTTCCTCCGGGGGCACCAGAAGATCGCCCGGGCCCGCCGTGGTCACGTCGACTGCTTCCTTGATCCCTTCAACGAAAAGCTCGACCCGGTAGCCCCAGAGGAAATCCTCGGGATCAGGCGGCGGCGCATCCTTACCGTCCTTGCCGTCCAGCTCCCACTCTCCGCGCGGGATGCCCTGCGGTCCCCAGACAAGATCCCAACCGATGTTGAGCGTCTCGCTGTCCACCCGGACCAGCAGATTGTCGAGCGTCGGCGGATTGGTCTCGAAATCAGCCGCGTCGAAATCGATGACCGGCTTGATGCCGCCGGAGAAGTGCACATCGCCCTCTTCGCCCTTGTGAGCGTCCGTGAAATCGAGCGTCGCCCTAGCCAGGTTGTCGGTGCCGGGATAGGTCCGAAGCCAGTCCGGACAGGTCTCGGCCACCACGGCCACCACAAGGCCCATATGCGCAAGCGTCGGGCGCTCCCCGGGTGCGAGTTTCACGTCCTGAGGGACATCGCCCACAAGCGGCGTGTTCGCGGCCAGGAACTGCGCGTCATCGGCGAACGAGCGGAGCAGGAAGGACTGATTTCCCAGTGCCTGGTCCCGAAGCTGCCTGCGAGCCAGCGTGATATCCGAAGGCCGCGCTTTCTCTTCCTCCGAGAAAGCGTCCCCTTTGTGCTCAATGCTGTCGCGGTCGGTGGCGCGCATCAGGGCCTTGTCATAGGGATGATCGGGGTCAAGTTGCCGCTTCGGCGATTGCGCCGGGTTGTTCGGGTCGAGCAGACGGTCGTCGCGCTTCACCTCGGGACGATTCATCCGGACATTCCGAAGCGCGAATGGCGATCTCTCCCAGTTCAGCGGGAAGGGCTCCTCCCCTGTTCCGATATTCTCGTCATGCATCGGCTCGTAGCAGCCCGCCAGTATGGTGATGAGGTTGATCTTCGCCAAAGGCTGACCGTCATCGGACTTCGGTTCCAGATCGTTTCCCTTATCGAAGACGAATTCGATGACGTGATTTCCGCCGGTGAGGCCGACCTCGGTCCAATGCACCGTGCTGCCCGAGAGCGACGAGCGGAAGACCCGGACATCCGCAACCCCCGGCACGATCAGGGTCGCATATCCCTGGCGATCGGCCGTCGGGACTGGATAGAAAAACCAATTGCTTTCCTGGACGTTCGGCATGACCCAGCCGATCCAGAGCCGTTTTGCGTCTTCCGTCTTCGGCCCCTTGACCAGCGCGAGCGCGAAGGCATCCGCTACCGTCTCGAGCACAGCCGGCGCGAATACCTCGGAAGGCGCGGCCTTCCGTTCCAAAGCCGCGGGCGACGTGATACTGGCGCTGCGGGCGGCCTCGACCTCGGCCAGAGCCTCGGAAGTCAGCGCTGCGCGCTCGCTTGTCAGACCGGGAATCGGTGGGATGGCGCCGGGTTCGAGGAACGAGCGCATGTACGGCTCAAGGGCGGCGCGCGCCCGATTCACTCCGCTTTCGCCCACGCCCACAGCGACACGCACCGTAAGGCCGCGCCCGAAGACGCTGATCATAACGGTGGCGCGGCCGCGGAAGCCCAAGTCGGTACCCCCGGCCCAACCAAGCTCCAGCGCGACGATGATCTGCAGGCGGAGCGGGAAATGAAGATCGATCTCGATTTTGCAGAACCGCAGGTTCAGCCGGAACCAGGCATAGATCTGGAAATCGACGGCAACATCCAGCCCGACGACGGCATAGATATTTGACTGCAGCGGCCGCGACAGCGAGATCCCGATCATCAGCCGCATCGCGAGGCTGACAGTGATCTTCGCGCTGATCTGCACGCCGACGATCCCCACCGACAAGCCGCCGCCGAGATTAGTCGAGCCATGGGCTGAGAAATAGATCCCCTGCACCAGAATATCGCGGGTCGCCCGGAACAGGATGCCGCCGCGGCATTCGAGCTTGAGCGAGCCAATCTCGAAACGGAAGAACAGCCGGTCCGGCCAGCCAAGCTCGGCATGAACAAGGCCCGGCTCGCTCAGGAAGGTCGCCTCGAAATGGGAATTGTCGAGAATCTTCTTGACCGTTTCCGGGACCGGCTGGTCCTTCGGACCGAGATAGGGGTTCTTGCCCTTCGCTGCGTGGATCAACAAACGGCTCTTGGGCGCTGAGTAGATCATGAAGCCAAGCGCCAGCGGGCGGTTCCGCATCCCCTCGCGGTTCTCGAAAAAGTCGTCGGTGCTGATCGGTAGCCAGACCTTTGCCGCCGCTAGGAAGGTCAGGTCCGAGCGGATGAACACCAGAAGCTGCGCCACCACGGTCTGCAACTTGCGTTCTTCCGCGGCATCATAGGTCGTGGGCGTTGAATTGGCCGACGCCATCGAGAAGACAGCCTCCATCCCGATCGACCACCGTCCCTGTTCCCCGGCCCGCTCGGGGTCGGGTGCCCAGGTGTCGATCCGCGCCAGCGACTGATGACGCGAAATCTCTTTCAACATCAGTGCGATCAGCGGCCCGAGCTCTTCTTCTTCCTCGAATCGCTTGATGATGACCGAGGTGTAGCGATAGCCGAAGCCAAGTCCGACCTGGCGCAGGTACAAAGGCAGCGACCCGATCTGAATACTGATACGCGCGGCTTCGATCGCGATGAACCATGCGCGCTTGAAGCTGCCGTCGCCGGTCCGGAGCTTGACGAAGGCGAAGGCCGCCGAAAGCTCGGGCAGGCCGGGGATGACGATGGTGCCTTCGCCAGCGAACCCCTTGATATCGGTCGCGTCATATGTATCGACGCGCCCAGCGATCTTGAACCCGCCGGTCGCGATCTCGACCCTGAGCCCTTTGAAATGGACCTGCGGCAGGATCTCGCCCTCCGCGGGAAAGCCCAGATAGCAGCGGTGGAAATCGATCTCTACCGCCAGCACATCGCCAAGATCTGCGAAGGCGCATTGTCCCCCGATGATGATCGCAGGGCCGTCCTCCTTGAAGCCGGTGAATTTCGGATGGAACCCGATCGAGCGGACTTCCATCTCGAACAGGTAGAACACCTTGAAGCGTTTCGGCTCGCGGAGGGTGACGATCAGTTCTACATGCTCGAAGAACTCGTCGCCCAGCGGCGCGTTCTCGAACTCCAGCCGGATGGACGAGAAATCCTCCAGCAGCTCACCGCTGAACTCGGCCCGATCGGGAGTGAATTGCAGCGCCCCCGAGACCAGGAAGAACCAGGCGAGGGGCCGGGTTCCGTTTGCGTCGTCCTTGCCGATCGATAGCCGCGTGATCTCGAACTTGCAGCGCGTACCCTTACTGAAGATCGGTGCGTTCCCATCACCGAGGGTACATTCGAAATCGGAAAGGAAGATGCGCTTTGTGCGCGGGTTTTGCTCCAGCACCACGAGGATCTCGACCGGCGCCTCGTTCAGCAGGTCCGGCAATTGTCCCGAGCCGCCGATCTCGATCCGCTCGACATCGCTGTTGCGGATCGACAGGCTCGCGGTATTGAGCGCAAAAGGCCGCTTTAGCCCTGGCACCTTCAGCTTGGTCGCCAGAAGCTCGGCGCTGAGGTTCAGCCCGGCCGGCCCAAGTTCGAAGGTCGAAATTAGAAAGGTAAGCCCCTCCTCGCCGAGCTCGTCGTACCGAAGCAAAAGATCGGTGCCTTCGGGCGCCATCAGAAGGAAGCGGCCGGCCTCGATCTCAAGCGTCAGGAGCCGAATCTTCTGGTCGCCGGTGGCTTTGGGATCGGATTTCGCGATGCCGAACATTTGCAGCCCGGCGATATCAAGTGGATCGGAATGGATATAGTCGTCGGGTTTGTTCTCGGGGTTCAGCGCCTGCGCCCAGCTTGGGAGACCTTCATGGGCCGGTTTGAGCAGCGCGAAGCCCGCCCCGTCCTCGACCGACAACGCCAGGGTTTTGAGATCGAAGCGGAACGCGACATCACCTTCGATCTCGGGGGTCCCGCCTGGCTTTCCGCCGAACAAATTGATCTTTATCCTCGTCTTGACCAGCAGATAGTCGAGCGCCTTTTCCGGAAGGCAGATCTCGGTGATCTCGACGCTAACCCGGCGCCCTTTGTCCGCGTCATCCTGGCCAAACATCTTGAGGATCGAGCTTACTAGCGTCGAAGACACCAGAAGCCGCCAGCTGCTGGCATCACGCAGCGAGAAGCCGCTGAAAACGTCTTCGGGCAGGAGGACGGACGCGACGTCGGACGCGTTCAATTCCCGCTCCGGGCAGGCGTCTTGTTGCACCGGCGGCCGCGATACGGGCAGGAGGCGGCTCAGCCGCGGCGCATCGGTCCGGTAGACCTGCAAGAAATCCGGCGCTGCGCCCCTGCGCAGTTTCAGCACCTGTATTGCTTCGGAACGGGCATTCTGCGCGCCTCGCTCATAGCCCAGCTTCACGTTCAGGAAATCGCCGGGCGTCTCGCCGCCGCTTTCCTGCACCTGGCGTGGCGCGCGGTCGGGGGTCAGCGAGAAATCGACGCCAACCTCTGCCACAAGCGTGTCGTTGGCGACATCGGGCAGGCTTCCGTCGAACCATTGCAGCAGGTAGGCGATACTGTCGCCCCGTTCGGCATCGCTGCGCAGGAGAATAGTCTGCGTTTCAGCGCGCGCAAGCCGGACGCGCACGCCCGGCAAGTCGAGTATATGCGCGCCAGGCGGGACTTTGTCATCCTTGTCGATTTTGCCATTTTGGGGAAGCGCGATACCGTCTCCCAGTTCACCCGGCTTGATGCAGACCGGGTCGTCGGGCGCGTTCGCCGGTGCGGGCGTATCCGCCTCCACAGCTCCCAGCGGCGCGAGGCTTGGCAAGGTCGCGGCAGTGTCCTCTGGCGCCTTCTGCCAGTCCAGCCGGGCCTGCAATTCCCGCTCACCGGTCGTGCCGGTGGGGAACAGCAGCTCCAGCGCGACCCAGATTTCCTGGGCATCCGAGGGAATGACACCGGCGGGCGGACGCCCCAGAAGATCATGCGCGAGGGCCTCAAGAAGCTGATTGCCCTTCTGCGACCATGCCACGAAAAGCCGCTCGCCCGGCCTGAAATCGCCGTCGAGGAAGGACAGCCCGTATTCGTTCGGCGCGCCCGGCTCAGCAGGCTCGCGCAAGTTTTCGGCGAAGGAATGCGCCGGAATTTGGTTCGCGTAGTCCTTGAAGACCTCCTCGCCTTCGAGCCCTTCGAACAGGAGCGTGGGGACTTTCGTCGGCACCGCAGTCATCAGCACGCCGTCGCGAAGCAGCAAGCGGAGATCCGCCTCATAGAAAACACCGTCGCTGCCGGCGAGGCTCGAGGTGATTTTCAACCCGCCGATTTCGACCAAGGTATCGAAGCAAAAGCGGTACTTGCTGCCCCCATTGTTATGTCCGAACACGCCGACGCGCACCCGCGCGCAGCGCAGACTGCCGCCTAGCACGCCGAAGGGCAGACTGAGCCCGACCTCCCCCCTGTCGTCTCCGTCCGAGGGATATTGCGCGTGGAAAACCTGCGCATAAAACAGGTAGGTGTCGCCATTGGAGCGGAAGTGAAGCTCGACATCCTCAGGCTCGAACTCGAACTCGCCCCATGACAGGACTAGCTCCCGTGCCATTGCATCGATCCGGTAATTGCCATCCTGGCGATAGATCCTAAGATGGGTTTCCCGGAACCGTACCCCCAGCGGCAGGTCGAACTCGTCGGGAAAATCGAAATCCCAGTCGAGATCTGGAAGCTCGATCCCGTCGGGCATCTTCAGCCCGATCTCCCTCAGCCAAAATAGAAGCGGCGGGATGTAGAACTCGTCCGGCAGGCCAAGCGGCGGGAATTCAAGTTGCACCAAGTCGAAACCGCCGAGCGGGATCCAGCCCGAGCCGATGCCGAGGCTCTCGACATCGAAGCGCACCAGCACGTTCGATAGCCCCAGCCCCGCGGCCGGTGGGTGCTGGAACGCGATCCCGGCGCAGACCCGGGCCTGAAAAGCAGTCGTTGATGTGATCGTCACATCATTGGTTGTCTTGAAGTCCTGCAAGGTGCTTGCATCTATGTCCCAGCAGAAGATGAACGCGGCGAAGGGCGCCTCATTGCTATGCGCCCCGCCGATGGGGTGCGGGCGGATTTCGATCCGCACCTCCGCGAGCGTGACCCCGGTGCCGCTGGGCGAGAACCCCAAAATCGAGGCCATGTCACCAGGGGCAACGACCGTGAACACTTCCGGGGTTGTGATTGTGGTCGGGACCTCTTTCCCAAGCGTCCAGGTTTTTTGCGATACCGTATGATGTTCCAGGTCAAGGACCTCGATCTCAAGCTGGCCCGGATCACCGGGTGTAAGAGTGATGCGGACCGGCACATCCTGGCCCGGCCCGGGCTCCAGCGGGTCCGTCCCCTTGCCGAAATGTTTCACCGTCGCATTGAAGAGATCGAGCGCCACTGTTAGCTCCCCGCCGTCGGCGGCGCATCACAGAGGGCAAAGATATCTGGCGTCGCGCGGGGGCCGGTCGTGTCGGGCTTTTTTGATAGATGCACGGCAGCCTGGAAATGCGCGATGTTGGCGTCGAGGACCTCCGCGATCAGAGTCTTGGCGGCGGTATCCCCCAACGCCGCAAGTTTCCTCGAGGCCATCTTGATTTGGTCGCGTGCGTTCTCGGTCTTCGTGAGCACCCGGGCGCGGGCTGCGGCGTCGTTCGCCGAAAGGCGCGTTTGAACTGTGCGCATCGTCTTGGTCACGCCATAGGTCGCGATGAAGCTGTTCCAAACCGCTCTGTAGTAATCCAGCGCTGTGTCCGCCAACGGCATCTTGCCGCTAAGTGTGGCGTGGCGAATTCCTCCGGCTCCGAACGTCACTGAAAAAAGCGGTACCGGGGTTCCCGATGCGTCCTCCCCGGTCGGAAACTTGGCATAGTGCAGGGCCCCCACGGTCTCGCCAAGCGCTACACCCAGGAGACTGCCGCGCAACCCGAAACCGCAAGAGATCTTGTGGTCTGCGTGATCGCTGCCCAGCTCCTCAAAGGCAGGCCCGCCCATCAGCACGTAGAGTGCCTCATGGAGATGCATCGCCGCCGCCAGCGCGTGGCCAGCGTCATTGGAAGCTAGGTACCCGAACCGATCCACGGCACGGGCCGCGAGGGCAGGCGCCGTCTCAGCCCAATAGTTCGTGTCGGTCTCCTCCGCGGCATGTTCCTTCCAGCGCGCGATGGCCCGGTTAAACAAGTCCGGCTTGGCATCCTTGCGCGCTTTCATCAGCGCATAAGCCGAGAGCGTCGCCGATAGAGTGCTGGTACGATCGACGTCGATCCGGTGGAACGGCTTGGGCAGGATTACCCGCCGAAATCCCTTGGTTCCGAACGTGTTGCGTTGAATTCCGGTCTTCTCCACATTCCGGATGCGCACCTTCGGAACGTTCGGTTCGTCCTGGGCATCTTTCAGAGCCGCCAGTTTCTTGGCCTGCCACTGAGTTGCGTTCGGACGCCCGGACTTCTCTTCGTTCGACGTCGCGTAGCCGAGGTCACCTTTGCTAGGATGATAGCCGAGCGCCTTCGGCAGGACCTCCAGCGGATCGAAATAGACGAGCTTCGTCCCCGGTTTTCCGTTCTTATTCTTGATCGGCACGACCAGCGCAGCAGCCAAATGTAGATGCGCAGAACTGACATGGAAGGGTGATTTCCGTGTTGAAGCTTCGCGGAGCGTGTCGGCATTTCCGCTCTTACCCACATAGCCGATCACCTCGCCAGCCTTGACCGACCGGCTTCGCCGCTCTTCATTCGTACCGCGATCGTCATCGGCAAATCGATTCAGGTGACCGTAGAAGAACAGGACTTGATGGGACTTCTGCTTGACGGCGACCGATACCGAGAGCGTGACGCGATTGCCGAGTTCCTGAAGCCCGCGAATGCCCTTCTTGTTCTCGCTGAAATCTCCCCAGTAGGTCCGATTATTGATCGTCCCGTCCGCGACAGCGCATACCTGAATTTCATGGGGAAATGGATGGTATGGCGCGTAAATATCCAACCCTTGGTGCCCGCGATGAACGCCTCCATCAGAATTACTGGACACGTGAAAGAAACTGTTCCAGGGTTGGAAGTAACCGTTTGAAATATATTCTTCACCATTGCCTTTTCTCGGATAGAAACCTCGCGCTTCGCCGAAATACAGTGATCCCGGCTCGCCATAATTTGCTTCGCTTGAAGGAGGGTTTTTTAATTGGATCGGGTATCGCGCATCGGAAAATACCTGTCCAGCGTGGCGTAGCTTTTCGCGCAGAGCAGTTAGAACTGGTTGGGGAATTGCGCTCACAACCCAGGCCTCAGCCGCCGTCCCGGTCCGAAATCCTCGGCGTCTCTACCGTTCATAAGAAAAGTAGAATGCAAGGTGGTATCCCCCCGCGCCCACCACGTTTGAAACGGTTCGCAGGATCACATAAGTCTTTCGTTTGAGTCAACGAAAACAAAACGTGGACAGGCAACCGGCAGAACTCCGCCCTCTCTGCAAGAGATTCTGTTATACTTTCCGGCAAGGGGCCTTATTCGCAGCGTCGCGATGAAAGAAATGCTCCATTTCGGGCTTGTCGCCAATGTGATAACGCGCTCGATGGACGTACGAAGATCGACAAAAGCAATTGTCCGAACTGTCCGCTGAGCATGACGTTTGAAGGGCGACCACTCGTTGATCGATTTTCCGATCGATCCTGGCCGCTTCCCCAAAGGGTCGATCTCTAACGCGGGTCCGGTCGCCTGGACAGCGCACAGAAGCGGAAATTGGCTGACGGTCCAATTCGGCCCCAAAGCAGACGCTGGAGATTCGTTGCGGAAGGCGGGCAACAGTTCCAAAGGTATTCAGCGGTCCGGAAGAGCCTCCGTCAGGCAGGGCGGGATAAAGTTCGGACTATCGATCGAAAGTGGAGTTGTCGCTAGCTCCATTTTGTTGTCGCAGAGCGTGTTCATCGCATTCAGTCTATCTACGCTGACGCCCTCGTGAACGAGCGTATTCTCAAAGTTGAAGCCACGCTCGATTGAGACGTTCTCGAACACGATGCGGCCTGTGACGATTGTCTTGTCAACTGAGAGCAACCCGAACGATGAGCCCTTGAAGACTAGATCTCCCCGGATGACCACATTGTCGACGGCGAGATAGTCCGCGGAGAAGTTCTCGAACGTGAGCGACTTTAGATACAGCAAGGAGTCCCTTCCAGACCCCTCCAGGCGATGTGCCTGCCCCCGTAACAGAAGGTCGTATGGTAGGCCCCACTCGAGAAGAAGTGAGGGTCCCCAAGCCAACAATCCAAGCGGATCCACACGAGCCACTGAGAACATCGGCGGAAGGGGGCACAGGATTTTCAGCGTCACCCAGTCTTCGGCGAACTCGCGGCAATACAGATCGCGCACAACGGGGTGTATTCTAACTCCGGGGAAGGAGCGCAGACCAAAGGCGCCGTCATTCTCCCCAACGTCGATAATAAGGTCCATTTTTGGGGCATCCATAGGGATCTCGCCGATATCGGAGGTCCGAAGCTTAGTCGGAAAGCCAGCGAGGAAGCAGTTTGTCGTTAGGCGCTTCCACTCAACGACAGACATGACGGCCGCCTGGTTGTCTAGCTTCGCGCACAGCTCCTCTGTAGGCTCTGCCCCTAGCGCCGCCGCACCAAGCAGAAACGCAACGATAATGGCAAGAACAGCCGCAAGCCTAGCGCTCATCGCACGCTCCCGCACCTGTGTTGCCACCCGTATGCGTCAGAATGCCGTAGAGTCGCTCGGGATCGAGCGCCGGATCAATGCTCTGGCCAACCATGAAGAGCTGCAACTCAGTGCCGTCGGACAGATAGAACACGATGCAGGCCGTGCCCACGCGAAGCGCATCGTTCAGGGGCTTCAACACGCTTTGGTCAGTGCCACCCTCGTCTTTAGGAACAAGGTTGACTGCGCAGAGACCAAATTTAAGGTCGATGTCCGTGATCTTGCCGCGGACGCCGCTGCTGGCGAAACGGTTGCGCTTGCCGAAGGGGGTGACATCCTGGACGGTACGCGAATAGACGAAGACGTCCCCCCGGTCTCGCGCCACCTCGACCGCATCGAGATTGATCGCGTGCTGCAGTTCGAGCGAATGGAAGGTGTCGGAGGGCCAGTAGGGCTTGCCGGGCTGGCCTAGTCGGTCCTCGGTCTGACATTCGAGCCTGATCGCGGCGCGCGACAGGAGGTCGAGGAACTCGAGTTCGTCGCGCTGGATCGCTTCGAGCGTCTCTCGTTCTCCTGGCGCGGCGCTCCAAAGGCCCTCCACTGTGATCGGCGAACCAGGAAAAGCCTCTGAATTCGGGGAAATCGGGCCGTCTCCGGGGAACCAGTACCCCGGGTTGTCTTCGCTCCCGGTGTACCAGCCGACCCGCGACGCATACCCCGAAAGCAACCTGGTCCGCGAACTGAAGCGGAGCATGAAGGTGTAGCGCAGCGGCGGCGCCACGATATGCGTCTCGGTGATCTCGTTGTCTGTATTGAACAGCCGAATCACCGCGTCTTGGCCGTGGCGCCGCACCGTGCTGTCGGCGAGGAAAAGGTTGACATCCTCCTCCTCACTACTCGCGTTCAACAGTTCGGCGGCCGGCATAGCCCAGCTTAAGGATGTCCCATCGATACCGCCGTGTGAGATGCCGACCACCTTCCGTCCAAGGAGAATCGGGCCTCCGGAATCACCGGGATCGAGCCTGAGCTCCAACTGAAGCGTTTGGGCGTCGGAAGCGAAAAAGCGCGCAAAATCTGGATCGAGCTTGATGTCTTCCGGAAGCAGGTCGGCGATCTGCCGCGGCGCCAGTATTCTCACGTCGTCCTGTTCCACAGTCACCATCCGCAGGCCGAGCTTGAAGCCCATAGAGATGACCGGCTTGCCCGCCAGATCATCAATGCCGGCATTGCTGACCTCGAGCGGCATGAAGCCGAGGGCGATCACGTCGTCGGCATTCAGCACGGCAAGTAGAGCAAGGTCCGACTTCGTGTTAACGCGCGCGATAGAGGTTGTCTCGGTCTTGCCGTTCTGCGCGCTCCAGTAAATCTGCGGATAGTGCGCGACACCGTGAAGCGTCGTCGCGATGAAGAGCTCTCCGTCGACCCTAACGAAGAAGCCCGTGCTCACGATGCCGTTTCGGCAACTCGATCCAACGGACATCGCCTCGCAATCGCTCGCTTCGATGCGCACAATGCTTTGCTCGAGTATGCGCTTGATCGAATCCACGTCTAACTCGTCTTGGCCGCGCGACCCTGTCACACCGACCAGCAGGGCGAGGGCGCAAAGAGCGATCTGGAGGACGTGCCTCACTTTGCGACATCCTCGCCGCTCGTGTTGCAGAACTCCGCTTGTACCCTATCGATTGCTCGAGCAAGCTGTGCGGGATCATCGATCGCAAGCAAGAGGCGTGCAGCCAGTTTCGGCCCCCTGTCGTTTGTGGCTGCGTCGAGCTGCTGCAGCTTAGCGGGGTCGACGCGTTGTGTCTGCTCGGCAGCCGCGAGCATGTCGCAATATGGGCCACCGATATATGTTGCCTGGGGCGCGGGCCTCCGGCCCCCCTGGCCGAACGTCCTGAGCCAATTCGCTTCTTCTACGAAATCTTCGGACCCAAGAACCAGCGCCGTAGCAGCAGCACGCCCCTCAGTTGCCAGCTGGTAGGTTTTTTTGCCGATTTCGAGCTCGTTGATTCCCGATCGAGCAAGAAAGCGTTCGATCACGTCGCGCTTGGTGTCGAGGTTTGACGGGAGCCACGGTAGGGCGAGCGTGAACGAAATCACGCTGACCATCAGGGCCGCGTAGAAAGCCACCATTACGGCCGACGTGGTGCGGGTCAAACGTGCGTTCGTCGCTAACCCATCCTTGACCTGAAGAAAGAAGAGTCCCACTGCCGTAACGAGGGAAAGTAGGCCGCCCACAACGGCGCCCGCAATTGGTTCTCTCGAAAACGCAACGAAAAAACCCAGAACGACGCCATTAAGTACCATCATAGGGACTACTGAGCGATCCACAAATGATCCTCACAAGCAACTGGACGGCCAATTCTCAGTAAATATCACGGTCGTGGCGATCTGACCACGATTTCCGCAGTACTCCCCACGTTATCGATTGCCCAAGGGTCGTATGGCGCCAAGCGGATCGAGTATCCGATTACCGCCCGTGGCCGTTCTACGTGAAGTTCGGCAGATGACCGCTTCGGGTCATGGCCCTTCCTGTTGCTCGAGGTCGGCTTCCGAGCCTCGATACCACGTCGGCTATGACCGCTCACGGCCATCAGCAGCTCTCGCTCTTCAACGCCCATCACGACGAGCGCTGCTTCCTGCCGATCCACATCTATGACGCCGCGACCGGACGTCCGGTCGCCGTGATCCTGCGTCCTGGCAAGACCCCGACGGGCAAGGAGATCCTGCGGGCATCTGCGCCGGCTTGTCCGGCGCATCCGCGCCCGCTGGCCGGCCACCCGCATCCTGGTCCGCGGCGACGGCCACTATGGCCGGGCGCAGGTCATGGCCTGGCGCGAGAACAATGCGCTCGACTACCTCTTCGGATTGCCCGGCAACAAGGTTCTCCAGCGTCTCGTTGATGAAGCCGCCGACGATATCCGCACCCGCCGCGCGCTCGAGCAGAAGCCGGTGCTGCGCGGTTATGCCGAGAGCCGATACAAGGCGAAATCCTGGAAGACGCAACGTCGCGTCTGCGCCCGCATCGAGGCAACCACCCGCGGCCTCGACATCCGCTTCGTCGTCACCAATTTCGACAAAGGCTCCGCCGCGCATGTCTACGACGTGATCTACTGCGCCCGTGGCCAGGCCGAAAACCTGATCAAGATGCACAAGAGCCAGCTTGCCTCCGACCGCACCAGCTGCCGCTCACCGATTGCCAACCAGGTGCGCCTCGTCCTGCTCATGCTCACCCTGCGCGAGGCGGTGCCCAAAACCGATCATCTCAGCAACGCCGAGTTCGCCACGCTGCGGCTCAGGCTCCTCAAGCTCGGCGCCCGCGTCATCGAAACCGTCTCGCGCATCCGCCTGGCCTTCGCCGCCGCCTGTCCCGAGGCCAGCTGCAGCCCGCAGCACCATGAGCGCCGGGGCATCAAGGCCCCGCCCAAACCCAGACCCTCCAGCGCGTTCCAAAGTCCAGTCCCAGCTGCGGTGAAAAAGACGCCTCATACATGCATGATCGAACGCTCAGCGGCGCTCGAACCACAAGGCTCATGAATAGGACGGGTTAGCTGCATCGGACATCGAATTTTGGCGAGAAATGAACGTCATCAACCATCCTGTTAGCGGCCTTCGTGCCGATCAGGTTGAGGTCGTGGCGGCTCTCGGCGCGGCTCATATCCCGCAATTGTTCGGCGCGCAAAGCGAGTTCGCCTAGTCCGAGCTCGCGTAGTGCACCCTCCTCGAGCAGTGCGTTGTAGCGCAGATACGTTAGTGCCGGTTGGTCGCCCAACAAATCATCGCCCAGGCTTCCTACTTCGCTGTCTATTGCTGTCGCGGTCGGGCTGGCGGCGAGGTACTGCAAGAGAAGCTGGTTGAGCCAGGTAGCATCGTCCATCAACATGCTAGGTACACTTGAAGCCCAGTTCCACAATCGCGCGTTCATAACCCGGTCAAAGCTGGACGCCTCGTTCCAATAACCGGTTCCAACAGAAACAAGGAGCAGCTTGCCTTCGCCCGTGGGCCAGCGGAAAGGGAAGCCCTTCAGCGTGGCGATGAGAAAGAGGAGCAGCGCGGGGTTGTTGTGCAGGCTCACGCCACCATCGACGAACGCGCCACGGACGCCACCGCCGATATTAAGCTTCTCGGGATCAAAATAGGTTGGCGCGGCCGTGCTCGCACGTACGGCCCGGCGCAGTAGGATTGGACGGTTTTTCTCGTAGTAACGCCCCTCCGGATGATTCAGCAACGGCCAGGTGCTGTTGGTGTCTGCGCGCTTCGTCACAATGCAAAGCCCTGTGCGGATCGAACTGTCTCCAAGGGTCCGATCCCCGAAATATTCCTTTAGCTTGCGGCGGAGCGGCTCCGCATTATACCGGCCGCGCAGCAGACCAAGGCGTGGCAACCCGAGGCTATCCTGCCGGTCATTGAACACCTCTCCCCCGAAATCGAGGTAAATCGCCTCGACCTCGTGGGCACTCATGCCGGTGGCAAGTGCAGCGGCAATGATCGCACCAGTGCTGGTCCCTCCGATCAAGTCGAAGTAGTCTGCCAACACCAAATCCCGCCGACCATGTGATTTTCGCAGGATGTCTTCGATGCGCTTAAGGTAGCCCAGGGTCAACGCGCCCCTAATGCCGCCGCCGTCAAGCGCGAGAATGCGTTTTGGACCAGCGGATTGTAATCGTTGCAAAAGGTTCAGGAGGAACTCCTTGCTAGTTCGAATAACTAAATGCTTTTGAAAAGTATAGGAATGCAAGGCAGATATGCCACCCGCCTTCGGTAAAATCAAGATCCACCCATATTTGATCTCGAACTCTCGACTGAAGGGGGTTGATGCAAGGGCTTCGAAGTCTCTGCCCAGACAGATCAATTTACTCCAGGCCGATACGTCGATAGTTTGTCAATCAGTTGAACCGGGCCTGGTATCATGAGCGTCGCCAGCAAAGCGACCGACAGCGTAATTGCTTTCGCAGGGAGACGCACAGACGTTGCAGACTCTCTTGTGGTGCGTTTTCCATTCGAAAGCGTTCCGACCGTACAACAAGCACTGACCGCCTTGTTATCTCGGGAGCGCCCAATTGCTGTTGTAGCGTCAGGCGCCTGCGGCAGCGACTTGACTATGCTTCAGGCGGCTGATGCCTTGGAGATCAGAACACGCATCGTTCTGCCCTTTGCGCCGGAACACTTCCGCAGAACGTCGGTCATCGACAGACCACACCCCGAGTTCTGGGGTAGTTTATTCGACGGTCTAGTAGCTACTGCTCAGTCGCGCGGAGATCTCGTAATTCTCAATGCTTCTGACGACGACACGACCGCATACGCGGCAACGAACCGTGCGATCATCGCCGAAGCAACTACGTTGGCTGAGGGAGAAATTCCGCGGCGACGACTCGCCGTGATCGCTTGGGATGGTGCCGTTCGTGGGCCGACCGACGCAACGCGCGAGTTCGCCGATCTTGCGGTTCAATCGGGATTTTGCGTGCAAAGTATTTCGACTCTCGGGCCAGCCGACTCGGGCTCAGGCCACTAAGAATCCGTTTTGAAAATCAGGGATGGGCATTTCGTCGGATGAGGTTTCCACCCATGGCGACGAGGATCATGGCGTGAGAGACATCGATGCGCTGTTCATAATCGCGCACGAGGCGTCGCCAGCGCGTCATCCATCCGAAGGTGCGCTCGACGACCCAGCGGCGGGGCAGGACCTCGAACCCCTTCTGGTCGTCGGATCGACGGATGATCTCGACCACGAAGTCGAGATAGGCGGCTTTGTCCATGAGCTTCAGCCGGTCATAGGCGCTGTCGGCGAACAGATGTTTCACCCAGGGCTATCGCTTGCGGATGCCGTCCAGGACCGCCTGAGCCCCGGCACTGTCGGAGATGTCGACGGTGGTGAGGTTGACCATCAAGAGCCGCCCATCGGTATCGACGGCAATGTGTCGCTTGCGGCCGACAATCTTCTTGCCGGCGTCGTAACCCCTTGTTTCAGCTTGCGGCGCCTTGACCGGCTGGCTGTCCATCACGCCAGCTGTGGGACTGGCCTCGCGCCCAGCCCGCTCGCGATCCAGCATCAGCGCCACGTCGTGGATGGTTTGGAACAGAAAGCGCCGCGCCAACTCTCGGAACCAGCCGTAGACCGTCTGCCACGGCCCGCAATGGATCGGCAGCATCCGCCAACCGCAACCGGAACGGACCAGGTAGCGCACGGCATTGATCACTTCCCGGAATTCAACCTCGCGCGGACGGCCGCGACGCCCGGGCTTGGGCATTAGCGGAGCGATCTGCTCCCATTCCTCGTCCGTCAAATCGGATGGGTAGCGCTTGGTTTTCTTGGCGATCTTGGCCATTCGCCCGCGGCTCTGCTCGGTCCACATCCAGAGCTTGAATCATAAATCGCTTCACCGCAAAACCCCACCCCCTCGATTTTCCAAACGGCGTCTAAGCGGCAGTTCTTGTGCCTACCGTCCATCTGGCCGGTAGGTGAAGATCGATATGCCTGAGTGCCGGGCTTACGATTAGGGCCTGAATTGATGGGTGACTTAGGAACGGGCAAAAGCGTCCAAGTTGCCCTGCATTGGACTGCGCCGCTTACAGGAGAAGACTAATCAGGCTGCTGCTTTGGCAGCCTGCCGGAGCTGTCTACTCCTCGAGTACAGGGGCACCGCGCTGCGGCGGCGAACGGGATGTGTTTCGCCAAGAGGCCGGCAATGAAGGTGACGTCGCTGCTAATCCGTACTTCCTGCCGGCCACCAAGCCGTGGTTGCGCTTGGCCGCTGGCATGCCTTGGTGAACCGAGATCGCCTAGCGATGCATCGTGCCCTTCCCGGCTCGACGTTGGTAAACTCGCCGCCGAAGTCAAGTCCTTCGGCTTTGGCAAGGCGGGCGATGGCTTAGCGCCGGGCGTCGGTGCTATCAACCCCGTCCGGTGAAGTGGCTGCCGCCCACATAGTCTGCTCGATAACCGGCATGATGTTTGTTAAGTGCTCGTGCCGGGCGCCCTGCTGGATGCTGAAGTCCGGGGAGCCCACGCAAAGGTCCGTCGGGTTGCCGGCTGCCAAATAGCTCTCATTGGGACGGTCAGGGACCGCGAGAGGTTCTGCCTTCCGAGCCGTCATCGCCGTCGTTTTCGTGCATGTTTTGCAGCGTAAGCGTCCGGCCTGAGGCGTCTTCCGGCGCTGCGACGATCACACGAATTGTGTCCATTTGCTGGATAGTGGACACTTGTGATGTTGATGAGAGAGAGAGAGCTCCACTGGTTCGGATATTATCAGACAGGCGGGGGCCGCGAGCGGTCATCGACAACGACGTTTTACGGAGGTGATCCTCCCCCGTTGCGGGCCATAACCGTTACGATTACTGTGACGGCTGAAGGCGACGTAGGAACGTGTGGGCTTGGCGCGGATCTTCCTCAGTCATTCGAGTGCTGACAATTTCGCAGCGGCAGCGCTTCGCGACTTTCTCGTCGCCGAAGGCTGGGACGATTTATTTCTTGATCTCGACCCCCAGCGCGGCATCGTTGCCGGCGAGCGCTGGGAGCGTGCGCTTAACCAAGCCGCCAGTCGCTGCGAGGCGGTGCTGTTCCTAGTTTCAAGCGCTTGGCTCGGATCGCGCTGGTGCCTGAAAGAGTTCAATCTAGCGCTCCGGCTGAACAAGCGTATGGTCGGCGTGCTTATCGAGGATATCCCGATTGCCGACCTGCCGCCCGACCTGACGGCGAACTGGCAAGTGGTACGGCTAGCCGGCGGCGCGGATCATATGATGTTTCGCTCCATACTGCCGGACGGCCGCGAGGAACACGTTACCTTTTCGAAGGCCGGCCTATCCTCACTGAGGGTTGGGCTGACTAAGGCCGGCCTCGACGCTCGCTTTTTCCCCTGGCCGCCCGACAGCGATAGCAATCGGCCGCCTTGGCGCGGCATGAAGCCGCTGGAGGCGGAGGACGCCGGTATCTTCTTTGGCCGCGAGGCACCTGTCATCGAGGCTCTCGACCGCCTGCGCGGCCTTGCCGACGAAGCCTCGCCACGCTTGCTCGCGATCCTCGGCGCGTCAGGAGCGGGTAAGTCGTCCTTCCTGCGTGCCGGCCTCCTGCCGAGGATGGCCCGCGATGACCGCAATTTCTTGCCGCTGCCGGTGCTGCGACCGGAGCGCGCCGCGATCACTGGCGAAAGCGGTCTGCTCGCGTCTATCGAAAGCGCCTTCCGCCTGGCCGGACTGAAACTGAGCCGTGCGAGGGCAAAGGCGGCGACAGTCGGCCACCCGGGAACGTTCGCGGCGCTGCTTGCCGAACTTGCCGAGGCATTGCGCGTTCCGAAGCTTGACGGGGGGCTGCAGCCGGCGGCCCCGGCGATAGTGATTGCCATCGACCAAGGCGAGGAGCTCTTCCTCGCCGATGGGCGCGCCGAAGCCGATGCGCTCCTCGTGCTGCTGGCTTCTGTCATCACGCTGCCGACGCCGCGCGTGATACTCCTCGTGACCATCCGCTCCGATTCCTACGAGCAACTGCAAACTGCCACCGCTCTGGAGGGTCTGCGCCAGACGACGATGTCGCTGCCTCCGATGCCGCAAGGAGCCTATCAGACGGTAATTGAGGGGCCTGTGGCGAGGCTGAAGGACACTAAGCGAGCGCTGAAGATCGAGCCGGCATTGACGGCCGCGCTGCTTGCCGACATCGAGGCGGGCGGCGGCAAGGACGCACTGCCGCTGCTTGCCTTCACGCTGGAGAGGCTCTATCTGGAACATGGTGGCGACGGCGACCTTAGGCTCGTCGATTACCGCGACATCGGCGGCATTCGTGGCTCCATCGAGGCCGCGGTGGAGCGGGCGCTCAAGGCCTCGGACGCCGATCAGGCCGTGCCGCGGGACCGCGCTGCCAAACTTGCGCTGCTCCGGCGCGCGCTCATCCCATGGCTTGCCGGCATCGACCCCGATACGGGGGCGCCGCGTCGGCGAGTGGCCCGGTTGTCAGAGATTCCGGAGGACGCGCGGTCACTTGTCGGCCATCTGGTGGCGGAGCGGTTGCTGTCGACGGAGCAGGACTTTGCACCTTCCGCCGATGGCGACGGAGTCTCGACGCTGGTCCGGCAGGGCGACACGACGATCGAGCCGGTGCATGAGGCGCTGCTACGGCAATGGGCATTGCTGCAAAGTTGGCTAGATGAGGATTTCGCCGCGCTCGTCGCTCTCGAAGGCGTCGCGCGCGCCGCACGCGATTGGGATGCCAATGGACGCAAAGAGGAGTGGCTGGCTCATCAAGCCGGGCGGCTAGAGGATGCCGACCGCTTCGCGCGCGAGGAGCGGTTCGCCGGATTCTCCGGCGCGTTGGTCGAGGACTATCTCGCTGCGGCGCGCGCTGCGGACAATGCCCGGCGCGATCGTGAACTGGAAGAGGCGCTGCAGCTCGCGCAGGCGCAGCGGCTCGCGGCCGAACGCCAGAAACAGGTGGCCCGCAGAACGCTGATCGGCGCCATAGCCGCCAGCCTGCTCGCTGTCGTTGCGATCGGCGCTTTAGTCTACGCACTTGGCCAGGCCCAGGAAGCGACCCGGCAAGCGCAGATCGCGACGCACGAGCGCGACAGGGCTGTGGCTGAGCGCGACCGCGCCGAGCTCGCCGAGCGACAAGCAGGCGATCGTAACTTGGAACGGAGCATTGGTATCTCCGGCGCGGCAACCGAGAAGGCGGTGAAACTCGCCGCGCAAGGACTCCTCGAGGACTCGGAACTGAGCCAGGCGCTGGCCGCAGTAATTCTCAGCGCTGCCGGCGCGATCGAAGCCAGCGGCGAGATCAATGGCCAGATCAGGTCACAGCTCGCGGCGATGGCAGACGTCAACTCCGCCTCATCTGAAACGTCGACCGGACGCACTCGGCTGGCCGCTGGAGATGTGGAATTCATCGCGTCTCTCCACGTCCGCGAGACGGGGACCGTCTTAGTCATTTCGAACCCATTGACCGAAAGCACAGCTTCGGCACAGCTCCCTGGGGAGCCGGTCTCGCTTGGCATCGATCGGATGAACAAGACAGCCCTGCTAATCCGGTCCAACCGCTTGGAACGGTGGACAGTGGCGGACGGTCAACTTGCTATGATCGGAGCAATCGACATTGCCAGTGCCCCCTTTTTGACGAGCAAGGATCTCACGGTGCTCGGGTCATCCGGCCGCGTCTTCGTGCTATCGGCTGGACAGGTATGGCGCATCGGCAAGGAACTGCCCGAGAAAGTGGCGACCGGCGCCGGAATCACAGTGGCCGACATCGCCGCTGACGACCAGGGTGGCATCGTCGCCACAACGGAGGACGGCCGGATCCTTCGTGGCAGTGAAAGGCTGGAGCTCGTTTCGGATCAGTCGGGCATCGCCCGCCAGATCGGCGAACGGCCGCGCATCCGCTACAATCCACATCTAGATGTCGCGTCCCTTTCGACCGATGAGGAGTGGCGGGACGTATGGCTGACCTTCAATGTATCGTATCCACCTGTCGATCGTGACGCATGCGAGGATCGACTCTCGAACTCGCGCGGCCGGTATTGTGTTGATATGGACGAGTGGCTGCCAGCACCTTCGGCATATGCCCCGTGGATCGGCGTCGTCGCCAAGGGCTCCACGACGCCGGTGTTCCGCGGTGCCGGGTGGCCTGTCGAGCTCCTTACCGCGTGCCATCGCCTTCGGCGGCTGAATGACGGCACGATCTTCGAGGCAGGCGACGCTTTGAAGCGCTGCGACATCCTCGAACCGGCTATCGAAAAGAGCATGTCGGCCCGCCCATCGAGCGAGGGAGCAAAGGCAATCGTCGCCGACCTGCTTGCTAGCGCAGGTGCCAGCAAGAGCATCGATGCCGCGCCCGCCTTCTCTCCGTTCATATCGAAACTGCCCGATGGCACGATCCCCGAGGCGCGCCTCGGCCACGAACGCGAATTTGGCCTCGACGGAAGGCCGGCAAGCGACACCGAAGCGCGCGAAGCCTATGAGGCCGCCGTGGCCAAAGGCGACACATTCGCGATGTACCGGTTGGCGGTGGCAATCGAGGATACCGATCCCGAGCGCGCGGTTTCCCTATACCGACGCGCGACCGAGTTTGGGTCGGGATACGCTCTCAATGCCTATGCAGGCTTCCTCCAAGAGAAGTCGCTGGCGACTCCGCAGGAGATCGCCGACCACTACCGGAAGGCAATGACGCTGGGTGACAATCTGCGCGCGCCGCGCAACCTTGCTCTGTGGCTCGCGAGGCATCCCGAATTGCAACGCGGTGGAGAGGAGACGGAGGAAAGCCTTTATCGCCTCGCTGCGACAAGCGGCAATCCGTACGCAGCAGTCAGCCTCGCCGGTCTTCTCGATACGAATCAGGCAAAGCCCGCCTCCACGGGAGAAGCGAATGCGCTATGGGACTTCGCGTCGACCTACTTGGCCGAGGCCGCGATGGTCGTGGCCCAACGGCTTGAGCAGGAGCACGAGGAACTCGATGGCGACACTTCCTCCGACGGCAAGGCGAAACGCGACGAAAAGCGTCGGGTGAGCCTGCATTTGATGCGGATGGCCGCACGCGATGGATGGGCTGAGGCCTTCGACCGTCTGGCCGAGCGCGCTCTGCTGGAGGGCGGATACGTTGCCGAGGCCGATGCGGCATTCCTTTCGCTACGCGCGCAACAGCGTGGCATGCGCACCGCAGCCATACGAATAGCTCACATCCTGGAGCGTCGAGGCGCGGCGGGGGACGCTGTGCAGCGCTGGGCAGCGCTGGCCAAGCAGGCCGGCCGCCGCCCGCCCATTGGCCTCGCGCTCGCCTACGCGGGGCCGCAAGCCGACCTGCGCCGACGCCTGCTCGCAAATCAGCCCATTCCTGAGGTGCCTATCCGTCGAAGACGGGACGAGATGGGCAGGATCACGCGGGCGTTCTCGCAGGGGCGGCAGATCGAAGTCGACTATGATCACATGGGCCGGGTCGTCCGCGCCCAGTTCCGGCCAGCGGAGGGCAAATCCGTCCTTTACTCGGTCGCCCGAGACGAGCGAGAAGGCTTGGCGCGCCTCGTCGGCAACAGTGAGACGCTCGCCACGGTGACCTATGACAGGGAACGCTTTCCGACGCGGATCGCCACTGAAGCCGGTACGTTCACCTTGGAAGTGCTTCAGGAGAAACAAATTAGCAGGGACATCCTGGTCACGATCGGCGGGGACAAATTCAAGTTTGCGCTTTCCGGCGGCCCGACGAGTGTGGACCTGCGTCCCTTCGATCCCGGCAAAGACGATCGCGAAGCTCGCCGTCGCGCCGCGGAAGCCTTGAAGGCTTTGCGGAAAACGCTGGAGCCGCTGGCTTCCGAGCCGCTCTTCAAGGATATCCTGCTGCAACCTGAGGCGACGACGTTTGTTGAAGCACTTCTCAAGGCGCTGGAGACATGACGGTTGTGTTCAACGCACTTTCGTCGGTCGTGCGGGCCTTCCTAATCGCCGTGGCGCTGATCCTCTCGACGGTCCGGCTAGGGAATGCTTTGGTGGATATGCAAAACGCCAATTATACAAACACCTGGATCGACGTGACGGAAAAGCTGGGCGTCTCGGTCCTGCGCACCTATAACAGTCGTTCTCTCTTCGACGGCATGTTCGGGTTCGGCTGGTGTTCGAAGTTTGAGACCTCAATCGCTTTTAACGATCGGGACTCCTTCGAGCTGTCATTCTGCGGAGGCGGAGCGAGCCTCGAATTCGAGCCACAGCAGCGGAGCGAAGGCCCCGGCCGGGTGCTGACCGCGCAGGACGGCAGCACCCTGGAAGTTTCCGCCCAGAGATTCGTATACCGGAGTGCCGACGGCAAGGAAACGCTGCACTTTGACCGTATGGGCCATGTCTCAGGGATCGAAACGTCGGGTTTCGGTACGGTGGAAATCATACGGCGCTACGGCAGGATCATCGAAATCGTCGACTGGGAAGACCGCCGCTACCGTTTTTCGACCAACTCGGCGGGCAAGGTGCTCCGCATCCATACTCCTGACGATCTGTTGATCGAATACCGATACAATCACTATGGAGATCTTGTTGCTGTCAAAAACGCCTGGAGGAATGTGTACACATTTTTCTATGACGACGAACACAATCTCATCCGCGCGACTTGGCCCGACAAGACCTTCATTGCCATCGATTATGACAAGGAGAAGGACTGGGTCGTCGGGTTCGTCGATCGTGATCTGTGCAAGGAGGCATACAAACAAGGCTTCAGCGTGCGCGAGAATGAGGTCTATTGGGTCTATTCCACGAGACGCTGCGGGGAAGAGCTGACCGCCGAAGGCCTCTATGAGTTCATATACACGAAGGATTCATCGTCAGGGCGGGGGCGGTTGTGGAAGGTAAGGGTGAGCGCTGGTCTTTCGGGACCAAGCGGGGTAAACTTCACCGAAACAGTATACCCGGAATTCGGTCCGCCGATCGTTACGCGCGAGAAGCGAGACGGCTTGCACACACCCCTTTTGATGCCGATGTAACCGCTGCCGTCTGGCTTGCTGCGGGGTTTTTGGTATTTTTGTGGACACCAAAATGATGACACGCCGCTGAGCTGCGTGACGACCAATCCTGAAAGGTGCTCCACCGGGACAACACTACAACACTGCAGTCGATGTGAGGTCAAAGAAGAAATCCGATGTTGTGACGCGCAACCGTGGACCAAGGATCAGAAGTCGAGCACCAATCGTACCGGCTCGTCCGAGCCCGCCGCGGCAATGAACCAGGACATCGCGTCCGCGGCGCAGCAGCGTGCGAAGCTCATTACCAGCAACTTCCCGTTGCTGCTCGAAGCCTTCGTCCGGCGGCAAGTGTGTGGACAAGCGCCAAACATTGACCCCAGCTCGGCGAACTCTAAACGGTTTCAAATTCATTCGAAATGAAACGTGCCTGGATGCCGATTCCGGCCTTCAAGGCGGCGGCCGCCAAGGTGAACAAGGAACCGGAGTTGGGCAGGAAAGCAGTACCAAAACGGAGGTGCTGGTTTTGGCGACATGTTGGTTCGGCCGCGGTTTGCGCGCGCGAATGAAGCGATGCCGGCATTAACGCGGCCGCGCGGCGCAGTTTTCGCGGCCAAGGCTGGCAAGCGCCTCCACCGCCGACCCGCCCGGTCACCGTGACGACCGACATTGCAGCTAACCCTAAACCATCAACCAGTCGGCCACACCTGCCCCGGAACAAGCCAAACTGGCCGCAATTACACGCGCCGCTGGACGCAACGATGCCGTATCGACAGAAGCCCAAGCAAGGACTGCGGACGCAATCCGCCGGGTCGCGAAGGTCGCCGCGAACGCGGCCAATAAATCGGAAGCAGACGCCGGCTTGCGCGATCTCGTTACGGCCTTGCAGAGCATTGATTAATCCCAAGTTAGTGCGGCGCGCCGCCTTGAAAAAAAAGATACCGATATCCTGTCGTCGTCGTGCACCTGCGGTCCGAAACTCGCTAAGCAAGGAAACCATCCAAACGATGGGGAGGCCCGCGAAAGTGTCGACCGAGGTGCATTGCAATGGCTGCAGGACCGCCATGGATTCATCGCTACACGCGTTGCTGGCCCGGCTTTTTTCAATGGATCATCTTTGATGCGCGCGTTTACAGACATGTTCGCTAACCACGTGGTCGCTGCCTGCGAGGCAATTGTGCAGCCTTCCCTCGTCGCCTTCTACAAAGCGAACGAAAAGCAGATGCCCGAGCAGGTTGGGACAGGGTTTCTGATCGCTTGGAATGGACGCCCCGCTATCGTGACTGCAAAGCACGTGCTACGAGGCCACAAAATTGATGAAAATCACAACGACAAGTTCTTCTTCCAAAATGATCGGCTGCTCAGTCTCAATGAGGCGGAAGTGACTGATGTTTTCTACGCTCGCGAGCATGACCTCGCTGCCTTTCATGCCGACAGGATAGACATGAACCGCTGCCTCCCAGCTGATGTGTTGCATAACGGATCAGCAAAGAATTCAAAACTGCTGACGATTCATGGCTATCTCGCTCGGGATTTTAACCGGGGTGGGGGTGGACTGTTCCCAACGCCATTCGTGTACACCAACAAAGAGATCGACGGCGGAACAGACCGGCTAACAATGGACTACCCGAAGCGTAAGAATCGTAACCCGCGCTCGGGCAAGAGCGTCATGAGCCCGATACCTAGAGGTCTTTCTGGCTGCCCAATGATGGATTCCGCGGCTCTTTTCATCGGCGATGTCAAAATTCGAGGCGTGTTTACGGATAAACCCGAATTCAAGGGTATCGGATTTGGTGAGAGATCTGAGACGGTATTGGCACTGCTCAATCAAATGTAGCGTCGCACGCTCTACACGCGGCTGCTGTGCTCACCCATTCTTACCAGCTGGAGATTTTCGGGCCGGCATCATTTCCATTGACTCGGAAATCCACTGCGATCCGTGACAGCCTTCAGGCGCCTGCTGCCCGTAGGAACTTCTTCGCACGACGGGTAGATATCACTTAGCAGCTAATTATGTTGTTGGCGCCGCGTCCGCATTAGTATTCGCTCCGTTTGGATTTGTCGCACCCTCGGGAGCACTAACGCGTCTCTCTATAATTGTCTTATAAAGCTCCTTTGGCGACTTCTGCCCAAGTTCCTGAAGATCGCGATAGTTTGCAAGGAAATCAAGAATGCTCGGACGGACCGGTTTCACATCCATCCTCGTTGGGGCCTTGAGTTTTCTATCAAGATCCAACTTTGTGAGCTCAATGGCGTGCTTGCGCCACTCCACTTCCCTGTCCTGCTTGTCACGTGCTCCCAAGAACGGCGTGACGACAAACCTAGCAACTATTGCTGTAATAACGCTAGCAACTATTGCCCCTATCGCCCCGGCTAGGGCAGTGAAACCCGCCAGCGTAGATGGGGTGAGCTTATTAAGCTCCTGAAAAAAATTGTCCATCCTCAGACGTCCCCAGCAGACATTGCGCCTCCCATACTTCTGTCCGCGTCGATAATTGTAAACTTCCGATCAGAGATATCACCAGAAGAGTCCTTTGCAAGGATTCGCACTGTGGCACCTCCCGTTCCGGGGGGGACTTGGACCATCTCATGGCACGGCGGATCAGGACAATCGTCTGAGTAAAGCTGACGCCCATCCAGGTAAACTTCTATTCTTACTGCGCCGATCCCACCTACAATTGTGAATCGAAACTGCTGTCCAGCCTGTGGGAACCCTTCGCTGACGATCTCCATAGGTTTTGGCTCTCCCCCGCTCAGGACGAGTGCAGCAGATCCGTGCGCTCGCCAATGACGACTAGCAATGTTGCCAGCAGTATTTCACAAGCGCAACACTGCCGTGCAACGTAAGACCGCATGCGTGCTAACCTTGGCAGCGCTCTGGTCATTGCGGGCAGATCTCGGACGGTCATCTCGAACTGACGATCTTTCGCCCCGATGCTGATCGTTCTGGCGTTTGCTGCTGACGTTTCGGCGTCTCGCACGCCGAATCTGGCGGCTGGTTTTTTCGCCGGTTGCCGGGGCGAGCGCAGCTGGATCGCGCGCAGCTTCGATGTGCCGGCCGAGAAATCGGAGCGGGCAATGAAGGTAATAACTCAGGAACCGCGCCGAGCGGCACCTCACAAGGGAACGCTCAATTGTCGGAGAGGGAGCTACAAGGCGATTCCCCACTCTCGGTAGCATCCCCGCCCGTCATTTCGCGGATGCCGAGCGCCGACAACTTCGCCACGTTTTCAATGTCATAGCGTGTCGATGGGGTGGTTTTCACCTTTGCATCTTAGTTAAGAGCGACGCGCTGAGACTTCTCAAACTAAGTGCCACCGCCCGCATAAACTGCCGCATTTCACACTTAGGTGCCGACAGCTACTCAAGCCCCCGGTCATCGTCCATGGAGCGCTGCGTGTCGCGGTTCTGCCTCTCGACACGGTAAGCCTGCTGCTCGGCCTTCTTTCCCGCCGCGGAGCCCGGTGCGGGCTGTTTGTCGGCCTGCCGTGGATTCTGCTCGTTCGCGCGGTCCCGTGTCTTGGCCTGCTGATCTTTTTCGCGAAGAGAGCGGCCTTCGTCCCGCACCGTGTCAGCGGTCCCGGTTCCGCCAGTCGCCGCCTGCACCCGCACATCATTCAGCCGTTCGTTCAGGAGGCCGTTCATTTCCTTGCGTATGCCCGCGAGTTCCTGCTTGTCCTCCTTATTGGACAAGGAGCCGTCGACCCGGTCGAAAGCCTTGTTCACATCCACGATCTTCCGGCGCAGCTCCAGCGGCGACAATTCCATGCTCATGATCTCCTGTATGCGGTTGGTTAGGTCAATTAGAGTATCAACTGTTTCAACCGACGGCGATAGCGGTGTCCCCTCCCCGCTTGACGCCGGCGTCGCGCGAAGTTCGGACCTTTGCGCGGCCGCGACATCGGCGAGCGCAGCTGAAAACGCCGCCGCGCCGGCGTCCGCTTGCGACCCGGGCATTGCCTCGCGCGTCATCGTGGCGGTCACCTGCCAGCCACGCGAGATCCCTGCCCCATAGGCGGCGATCGTCTTTGCCTCGAAAACGGCCTGCCGCTTCGCCTCGACGCGCTGCGCGATCGTCGGCGACACGGAGTAACGTGTGTCCCGCTTCGATCGTTCGTACGCACCGGCCTGGCGCATGTTGAACGGCCGCGAAGCGGCAAAGTCCATGCGGCTGGTCGCCATCATGGCAATCCCCTCCTCGCGGACTTTTTCGGCGTAGGCCACGCGCCAGTCGAAAAGGTCCGCTTTGCTGAAATGCAGCTGCCGGCCGCTTTCCGAGCGCGCGAGGATCATCGCGTGCACATGGACGTGCCCGGTCTCCGGATGATGCGCGATCGCCCACTTGTGGTCAGGAATGTTTTCGGCAAGCACGTTCTCGGCCGCGCGCAGCAACGCACGCGCGTCAGTGCCGGCCCTGGCCGAAAAGATGACGTGATAAACGTTGCGTGGCTCCACCGTCTTGAAATCCGCTTTCCAAGACGCGTAGAGGGCTTGCGCGGTCTTGTCCGGTCGCTGGCCGGCCGGCAGCTCTTCGCCGTTGGACTTGATCACGCCGGCATTGGCGCGAATGAATTTCTGCAAAAAATATTGGCCGCCTCTTGCCGTCGAAACGGCGGCCTTGATCTCGGCCTTGCCGGCCACGCCGGCGTCGTTCAGCCGCGCGCTAATACCGGCATCCGCCCGTTGCAGGACACCTCCCCTGCCGTTTTCGTGGTCGACCTTTTGCAACGCCTTTGCCAGTGCTGCCGCTTTCATGTCGGTGTAGGCATAGACCTTTACGGTGTCGCCGGCGCGCGAATAGACGAATGGCTTGCTGCCGAACGCGGCATTCAAGGCGTCGTGCAGATCATCCCGGCCGGGATCGCCGGAGAGCTCGATGTCGACCTCAATAAAATTCGTGTTCTGGAACGGCTCGCGAAAGTCTTCCTGCCACTCCTCCAGAAGCGCGCGTCGTTGCTCGCCGGTCTCGACACTCAGCCCCGAACTCGTAAACACCGCGATATCGTGTTTCTTGCCGTCCTCGCCGGGCCTAGTGCCGAGATATTCGAGCAAGGCGCCGGCAGCTCCCTTGGTCCCGGCCGTCGAAATGACCTTGAACACCGCTGGCTGCGCGCCGGCCGCCATTCCCGCGCGCGCGGCGATCGCCTCCACATGGCTTGGCCCGCGCGTGGTCTTTGCGACAGCGGTCGGAACTGGGCGGCCGCCACCGCCACCCCCTCCCCGTCGCCGTCTTTCATCCTCGTCATTGGCGACCGCAAGTGCTGCGACTTTGGTGAAAACGGCGATCGGGTCATTTTGCCCCGTGAACGGCCGTAGCGCAGCGGTGATGGTTGCCGAGTCAGTCGGGCCGAAACTTTTTGCCGCCGCCGTGAGCGGCGCTGCAGGCGCGCTTGGCGCCGAATAAAATCCGGTCGCAGCGAATTTCACGGCCGCAGAAGCGGCCGTTTTCTTCGCCCCTGCAGCGGCTGGCCGCTGCGTGGACGAAATTTTTGCGCTCCCCTTCCCCAACCCCGCGGCACGCCCGGCCGATCGCGTCGCCGGCGCATTGTCTGTGCCCGGTTCCGCCGGCGAGCTCCAGGCCGCCACTGTGGCGGCATAGGCGCGTCGCCGGATCTCCTCTGCCTCCGACAGATCGTCCGTTATCCCTGCCTCTATGGGCGGCGCGTTGCCGCCAAGCATCGCGTCAATCTCAAGCGCCAGTTCGGAAAAATACCCGCTCATTGACCCGAGTTCCGTCGCATCCGGGCTGGCCGCGCCATTTCGGCGAGCCGCTTGTTCATCGGCTGCATCATTCCGAGAAGCGCTGCGAGGCTCTTGGCGAGCGCCGGTTCGTAGCCGACGCGGCCGGCGTTCATGGCGCGGACGGCCTGGTTGAGGTTGCCGCCGATCTTGCGCAGCTGCTCTCGAAGACCCTCGATCGCCGGTCGATCGACATCGGCCACCGGCAGAAACAACCCCGTTTCCGCGCGCAAAAGACGACGGATGACTTCGGATTCCGGCACGCCTTCGCGGGCGCTGATGGCGACGAGTGCCGCCTTTTCGTCCGCACTGACGCGGAACCTGACTACTTCTCCGTAGCTAACGCCCTGGCGTGGCACGGCCTTGTTTTTCTCCCATGTTTTCCGACCTAAGGCCGCAAAGCGAGCGCGCAAAAGGGATTTGTTCCACAAATCTCGCTATCCTGCCAAAGAAGAACTACCTTAAACATGAGGGAAAAACAAGCTAATGACATTGCCACATTCACGGCACTTCATTCGTTACCCAATGCGCTGCTGCGCCAGTGGAAATTATAATTGACGGATGCTTTAGCTCTATAGCGGTATTACTCTTTACCATCACAACGGTGTAGCGACGCGCCGTCACAATGGCACAGCGTCACGACGGCACAACGCTGCAATTAATGGGGACATAGCGCCATGACGCGATGAGCCCGAAACGCCATAAATTAAAGTATCAAATTGCTTGTAAATCGCACCGTCGCAACGTTATAAATCGGAACGCTATAGCGCTTTTCAGCGAAGGACGGAGCCTGATGATCATGACCGTTGCCGTGGCAAAAGGCGGTGTCGGAAAATCCACGCTCGTACGTGCCTTGGCCAGTGTCGCCGCGCACCAGGGCCACAGTGTTTTTGTCATTGACGCCGACGAGCGCAAGAATATTGGCCGCTGGTCCATGCTGCTCGATCGCTTCGGCAACAAGCCCCAAAATCTGGAGATCGTGGCAGTCACGTCGCCGACCGATATCCTCGCTCTGGCCCAGGAGCAGGATAAGACGGGCAAGTTGGTCATTATCGACACCGAGGGCAAGACGAATGACGAACTGACGGCTGCGCTTTTCGCCGCCGACATCGCCGTGGTGCCGCTGCATCTAGCCATGGACGACGTTACCGCCGCTCATCAGCTTGTAAACGGCCACATTCCCCTGGTCGCCGAGAACCGCGGCTTTGCCCTGCCGGTGATGTATGTTTTTACGAACAACACCGTCATCGACAAGCGGGCAAGGGCGCTGGCTGACTTGCGAGAGATCATCCAGGAAGATGGAACACGAATTGCCAACGAGGAAATGCCCTACCGCATTGCCTATAAGGACATGCAGACGGGCAACACGCTCTATTCAGGCGGCAGGATAGACCCGAAGGCCATCGCCGAGTCCGAAGCGATATTTGCCGAGATTGTCCGGTATGTGATTGAGGCCAATCGGTCGGCCGCAGCGGAGTGAGATGATGGTAGACAACGCCAAAAAGGGCGCTCTGTTAAGCGTGATGCAGCCGGCGGCGGCTGTGCTTCCGAAGCTCAATCGCCCAAAACTGGAAATGAGCGGCGCGGATATCCGCAAGGTGAAGGAAGAAGGCGAAAAACGCGATCCGGTCGCTGGAAAATCGCTTCGGGAGGACAAGAAGCAGCCGACCACCATCTATATCGCCGCCAAAGACAAGCGGCGCCTTCGCTTGCTCGCTGCTTCCGAAGGCCGGCGGGTCAACGACTACTATGTTGAGGCCGTCAACGATTTTCTCGAGAAGCACGCCGACCGCCTGCCGAAACTTTGACCGCGTTTCGCGCTTTCAAGGCAACCGCTTCGCGGCGCGCATGATCTGCGCGGCCCTGACAGAACTCAGCCACGGTCACGGGGGCTTGGGAACATCGACGGGGCATTCTGCCCGTCGATGCGGGCGGCACCTACAGCGCCATGATAACCACATGTCTCCTTGCACGACTCGCCGTTTGCAATGATTTTGATAGCTCCAGGAAATCAGCACCCACCTTGCCCGCCAGCCAGGCCACGAGCCCTCCTGGTCGCCTCCCCTAGCTTTGCGGCGGGGATAAACCATCTGTTTACCTTTTGTTCTTTTCCAAAAATGCCTGGCGAGATATACTCTGGCGCGTCCTTCAATGATTCCTCGGAGAGGCAGCCCGCCGATGACGGTCCAACCCACCAAAGCCATGCTGCAGGGCGACAGGATTCTCAATGAACCGACAATAAGCTGCCCAAGCTGCAAGACGGAAATCAAGCTCAACGAGTCGCTCGCGGCCCCATTGATTGCCGCCACGCGCGAAGAATACGAAATGCGGCTAGCGCAGAGCAACGCATCGATGGCTGCCAGAGAAGAGGAGCTTAAGCGCCAGCAGGCTGAGATTGCCGCCGCCAAAGAGGACATCGGCAACCAGGTGGCCGAGAAAATTAAGCTTGAGCGTGCCGCAATCGCGATCGAGGAGGCCCGCAAGGCGAAACTGCTGCTGTCGGTAGACTTGGAGGATAAGGATAAAAAGCTCGCCGAGCTGGAGGCGACGTTGAAGGCGCGTGACGAAAAGCTCACCGAGGCCCAGCAGCAACAGGCGGAATTCCTAAAAAAGCAGCGTGCGCTTGACGATGAGAAACGCGAGATGGCGCTGACCATCGAAAGAAAGATCCAGGAGGGGCTGGACGCCGTTCGCGTCAAAGCGAGGTCCGAAGCCGAAGACGGCCTCAAAATGAAAGTTGCGGAAAAAGAAGAACAGATCGCCGGGATGCAGCGTCAGATTGAGGAGTTGAAGCGCCGTGCGGAACAGGGTTCCCAGCAGCTGCAGGGCGAGGTGCTGGAGCTCGAGCTGGAGTCTCTCATTGCCAGCCGGTTCCCAATGGACATCATTGAACCGGTAGCCAAGGGCGAGTTCGGTGGAGATGTCCTGCACCGCGTTGTGGGACCGGCCGGCCAGCCATGCGGCGCCATTTTGTGGGAATCGAAACGCACCAAAAACTGGAGCCAGGGTTGGCTGGGGAAGCTCAGGGCCGACCAACGGGCGGCGAAAGCGGATATCGCGCTGATGATCTCGGAAGCGCTGCCTCCCGGTGTGGAAACCTTCGATCTTCTGGATGGTGTCTATGTCGCCCATCCCAAATGCGCGATGCCGATCGCCATCATGCTTCGGCAATCCCTGATCGAGCTGGCGAATTCCCGCCTCGCCCAGGACGGCCAGGCTACCAAAATGGAGCAGGTCTACGGCTATCTGACGGGTCCCCGGTTCCGCCATCGCGTCGAAGCCATCGTCGAAAAGTTCTCTGATATGCAGGACGACCTGGCCAAGGAACGAAAGGCCACAACACGCCTGTGGGCCAAGCGGGAGGCTCAGATACAAGGCGTAATCGAGTCGACCGTCGGGATGTACGGCGACTTGCAAGGTATCGCCGGAAAGGTGATGCAAGAAATTGAGGGCTTAGAGGTCCTGGCCATTGAAGCATCCCCGCCCGATTTGGTTCGGGGAAAAGAGGCCCTTTCAGGACGCGCGGGAGGCTTGGCGGCATCTTGAGGATGAACTGGAACGCTGGGAGACGGAGCTCGCGGCCGTGCGATCTGATTTGGCCCGATCGATCCTCCGAATCGGGCCCGGAGACATCGTCGCGTCACAGAGCCGTGGCCGGCTGTTACGGGCAAGGCGTCTGGCCAAGGCTTTTCCAGCCCGGCCGCGACCAGATGAATGGGCGGGTTGACGCTGTTCTTACGGCAGGCGGGGCAACGCCCGCAAGGCACGGTGAAGGACCGCGGTTCGATGATCTCAAAAGCGGTGCGCGTAACGCATGCTCGGTCGGGATGGCGCATGACCGCAACGAAGGCGTCGAGGTCGGCCCGGGCTTCGGCGAGTTCGGCATCGCGAAAATCGCTTATCCGCTGCCATACATCTTCGTCGACGCCGCTCAGAGCGCGAGGTTCGCGGACTTCGATCTTCCAGGAGAATTCGGGCTGATCGCCTTCCGTTGGGATCGACAACACACGCAGCACGCCGGCCCGCTGCATCAGTGTCAGCAAGGTCATGTTCCAGCCGCGATTCCAGTCGCCAGCGGTCGGTCGCAATCCTTCGCGAAACGCGTCGAGGTCGAGAGTCATCTGCATATATTCGGCGACACACCGCTGGTTAGATGCGGCCTTCAGCAATCCCGCCCAGCGCTCTTCGGCCAGCTCGCGCGTCAGCCATCCCGAGGTTGCGAGGCTATAAGCCTGTTTGACGTCGCTTAGGGCAGGCCCCTCGACGAACAGGCAGGCAGCGAGTCCTTGGCCATTGTCGCGGGAGGCACGGCCAATCTCCTGATACCAGCGCGCGGGACCTTCGGGCAGGCAAGCGTGGATCACAGATCGGACATCGGCCTTGTCTATGCCCAATCCGAACGCTGAGGTGGCAACGACAATGTCGATCTGGTCCTTCGCCCAATCCTCGACGATGCGACGACGGTCCTGCGAGCCGGTGTCGCCGGTGAACAGCGCTACACGTGCATAGCCGTGATCAGCATCCATGAGGCGCGCGTAAAGCGCACCGGCGTCGGCAATCTGCGTCGTATGAATGATCAATGGGCGCGGCGCGCGGTCTACGAGATAGTCGAGCGCAGCTTGGCGCTGGCTTTCCCAGTTATAATGCGCGACGACGACATCATGCTCATAGCGCGGCAGCCTAGCGTCAACCTCGAGCCAGGCGCCATCAAACTTCCAGCCGCTTTTCAGCACCCTGCGCGCACTATCGGGGAGAGTCGCCGACAGGAGAACCGCACGGATTTCAGGATTAGCAATCCTTAGTCGTGCAAGCAGGGCAGGCAGCCGTTGGAAATCGGGACGAAAGCTGCGCCCCCAACTCTCGATGATATGTGCCTCATCCACGAAGACATGGGTGAGGCGCGCGTCCAGTCCATATTCGACCGAATTCGGCGTGGCCGCCTCGACCAGATGTTGCAGGATAGAAGGGCTGAGTGCCTTTTCCGGTGAGAGAAGCAAAATGGGTACTTCTCCCCGCCGGAAGCCGTTGATGATCGCCTCTATTTTGGCGGGCGGCGTATCTCCTGTCAGCGCTTTGCTGTGCTCGAGACCCGGCATTCCGGACAAGGTGCGTTCATGGTCTAATGCGAGTGCGATCGTCGGAGTTATTACGATCGCGCAAGCGCCCGAATGAATTTCGCGTTCGAAATTGGCGGCGATCTGAAACAGGAGACTTTTACCTGATCCGGTTGGCATACTGACCAACAGGCCAGAGCCTGGGGGAGTTAGCAGCGCCCGCGTCGCTGCCTTTTGCGTCACTGTTCGGTAGCGCGAATGATTGGTGAGGCGCAGCGGGACGCCATCGGGCGACGCAGGCTCGTAGGCCTGCCGCGGAACCGGGTCAAACTTCAAGGCGGTGCCAAGACCATTGAGGTCATGTGCGTCTTCTTCGTCAATAATTCGCAGCGATCGTTCCGAATTGGTTCGCGCGAGACCAAAGCGCGAGAGTAGAGCGAACTCATCGAGCGTGAGCTGTCTATCAAGAGCGGATAGGTCGATCCTTCCCCCTCTTAAGCGAATCAACGAGCGAATCAGCGCAACGCGGTCCGCCGCTCTCGTGGCCGACGCCAATGCGTGGGTACATCGCGCGATCGAGCGTTCAACCCAGCCCGTTTCCTGTTGCAGGTCGTCGCCCTGATTCACTTGACCGTGTGCTGGCGCCAAAATCGAATCGCCCCCTCTCCCTCCGGCGGATTGTAACTGGCACGGCCGTCAAAGAAACAGCAAGTGCAAGAGTTAGGGCGTGCTGCTCTGAAGTTCGGGTTTACGACTGCCGAGATGCGTCAAGTCGCTACCGAAAGCAAACCGCAGGGTTCCGAACTCGAAGCATTCCTGAGCCGCTTCTGCACCTGCAGCACGGGATAGATTATCGATTTTCTTTCGAGATCCTACCGTTAGAAAACATAGCGCCCGCCCTGCGCGAACAAAATGGCGGAACGGCGCCAAAAGATTCAATCGATTTTACGCAGGTTTTTTCTGGACAGAAATTTCAGTATTTGTTGTTGTTCTTCAACACACGTATGGAGGACGAAAATGGGAGTACTAAAAGTTCGAGTGCTCGAGGTCATAAAGCAGCATGGGCCAATCAGCGTGGGGAAGCTCATGGATTTCGTAGACGCTGGCGACAAGTCAGTCCGCTCCGCGATAGACTCTCTTCGGGCCTTGAACGAACCGATCTGGTTCGACGAGAGGATTCGATCCTTTTGGTGGCGTGACGACCGAGTGCCATCCGGCGAACCATATCTCAAATGGAGGCGAGAGTACGAACTCGAGCGACCGTAAGGCGCTTTGGGCCGTTGGGCGTAGGACCGCCAAGTCGTGTCTTTGACCGTCAGGTTCCTCGTCTCTTTCTAAAGATCGCCGCTGTCTTGGCGACACAGCCTTGTGAAAGCGCTTTCGAGGGCATCTTTTCGTAGCCAAGTGCATACATTTTTTGGCCCACCAGATAACCTGCTGTCACCGTTGATTCATTGTGAGGTCCGTAGTCCTTGCCGAGTTCCTTGGCAATCAAAGGATCGATCGGTTCAAGTGCAGGGCGCCCATTGGCCGACGCATCCAGCATGAGCTCAACGTTTGCTGGATTGTTGATAATAATTTCCATTTGGCGATAAACGGGGTGCCATTAGCCACCGATTTTTCCTTCGTATAGGGTATCCCAGTCTTCTTAAGATTTTTGATGATTGCCTCGGCGTCCGGATCTCCTTCACGCCTTAAACAATTGTTATAGACTATTACCCGTTTTTCGAGCGTCATTGCTCTAAGTTCTTCGATCGAGAATATCTTCGCCATCTTTCCCTCCGTTGTCCAATAGAGAACCAAACGTCCCCGTCGTCGCTATACTTTTTTTGGATCGACCTTCTCCTGGGGCTCTACAACATGTGATTGTTGTCGTTTCGTTAGGGTCGGTGTCAGGCTTTTCGCTATTGGTTGGGCGCAAGCTTTCGCCGATGAAATCAATCCGATGAGCGTGTGAACAACCTGTCAAGCATAGATCGCATCGGACACCCGCCCCACCTCCCCCTTCAGAGCCTCGTCGCGCTTCGCCCGCGCCGACAGCCGGGCGAGATCGGCACGCTTGACCACATGGTCATAATAGGCGGATGGGGCGATCGGCAGCACCCCGCAGATCGGCTCGACCCCGTATTCCCAAAGGTGATCGTCGACAAAGGCGATCATCGCTATAATGGGCGGTCGAGCTCCGTCGCGACAGGTTCCACGAATTCGCGTTTTATTTCCGAGGCGGAATCGCTTCCCAGGAGCCGCTTTCTTCCTCGTCAGTCTGGAACAGCTCTCCCATCCAGAGCTCGGAGAACGAGGCGGTTTCCGCCAGACGAGCGAAATAGTCGTCGCTTTCGTCAGAATCTTCGATATTGGACGGCACGCGTGGCGCGTCGTTTTCATGCCAAAGCAGACCGCCAGACGGCAGCTCGCGATATTCGCACAGCCCGGGATCGGTGTTCTCGTCGACAAAATCGTAAAGATCGTCCGGAGAATCGAGGACAATGATGCCGACAATTTCCTTGTTGTCGCGCAGACGTACAAGATAAGCGCTCACGTTGTTGTTTCTTTCGTTGCCAAAAAGGCAAAGGTTGACGCTGCTGAAATGTAGCAAAGGTGACTTGAGAAGAAAGCCCGAAACGCGAGAAAACGCAGCGGCTCAAATGCGCGCACGCCTGGCTAACACCGACCTCGAGCGCGCCGGGGAGATTATCCAGCTATATCGCTAATGCCAGACCGTCGTCCGCGCTGGCGTATCCAACAAGGCTATTCGGTCGGGCGACTATCGAACCCCGTGCGTCAACTCGACGGGTCCTAAGCACATTTCTGGAGTAGACAGGGGCGCGTGGACTGGTGTTCCGACAGCGGGCGCGGCGCGCGCCGGCTGTAAGACGAAGCAAGTTGACGATCGGCGGCGCACTTGCCTTCGGCGAGAGCAGGTGCCGTTCACGACCGTACTTGGTGTAGAGATCGCGAACTTGTTCAAGGGATCTGCGTTTGCGCAGGAGTACCAAGCGTTACATTCCGTCCGCTGGCGACCGTGAGACGATTTCGGCTATATTGGCTCAGATACAAAACGGAGTGGTGGGATGGTTTGGTGGGATCGATTTTGGCGGAAGACGCCGCCAAAGACGCTCGATGCATGGAGCAAACGGGGCGAGTTGCAGGTCCATGGGAATTTGTGGTGGCTTACGGAAGTCCCGATGTTCATCGACGAACGGTCGGTTGATCGACTCTTCGGTGCCATTGTGCAGCCTGAGTACATTCTTCTGCATAGCAGCGAGACTGCCCAGAAAGGGCATACCGAGGCACGCGGTGACGAAGCCGAGGGTTCCGGTGAAGTCTCGCTTCCAGCGTTCTTTAAACTTGGCACGAAGGCAAAAATAACTGGAAATATTACTGACGCCACTTCACATACGGCACAAATTACGAAACAATTCGTGTACAGTTCTGAGCAACGTCTTCAAGACGTTGTTGTCGCTTACAAGGAGATGTATCCAGAACGCGTGCTCTTTAGCAAAGCAGCACAACCTACCCTAACCTCGCTAGCTGGCACATCGATGGACTGGATGAAAGCAGAAGCCCTCCTCGATGAACCGGGAGTCCGCCCGTTACTTTTTATAGATTTGGAGCCACGAGTTGAGATATTGCCTATGGCAGGCGAGACTGGGGACGGAAAAACTATTCTTATCTTTGAATCGATGATCGAACGCCTGAAAAAAGATGGGATTGCAATACCGGATTTTCCCGATGATCGCGCGGCAGACGCCGAGGTTCAAAAAGAGTGTTATTGGGATGCATTGGTGAGGTCGTATAGTAACCGCGTTGCGCTGGAATCGATAGAGAACGCTTTCAAAAATGGCCAACGGATAGACTGGATTGACTATCGTCTGAAGCTCGCAACGCGCGCAATTCCAGTTCACTTGCATTTTGCTCCCGCTGGACGATTCCCCACGGGCGTATTCGCATACAATCTCGTACGTCGCGGCTATAAAGTTGGCCTGCGCATTGTAGGGCAGCTTAAGAAAGGTTGCGATATAAACGTTCTCGCACTTTATGAACGCTAGGGCTCAACACGCGACAACGCAGAAAGGCTGTCGCTGAGCTATTTGTCTCGACGTCTAAACCTGCCTGGGCAGCGAATACTTGGGAGAGTGTAAGACTCTGATGCCGGACCTGCCTGAGCGGCGGCGCCGGAGCGGTTTGGCTCATGGGTTGATCCTGCCGTGGACAGGCCGTTTCATAGGGATTGCGTATTCTGTATTCTGTCGACCCCCGGATCGTTTCTCTTTTCACGCATCGATCTGCGGAATAAGCTACCAATGGGGACAACCTGCGGCGGCAATCGATTCGCTTGCGAGGCTAGGGGGAAGGCATGGAAACGTCGCGCGCGACGGAGTGGAGACGCGAGCGTCCTGGTCTCAAAGCTGGCAGTGCCGGATACCGGAGAAGCGTGATTCAATTCATCGCGGACCGAAATTCCTGTGTGGAAACTGCTTCCGGCGCGCGTATCCTTTTCCTACTGCTTAACCTCCGCAACTTTCTTGTCGGCGTATCGATCCTCCACGTGATGCGAAGACGCCGAATGTCTCGACACCCGCGGACGCAATACGATTGGGATGCGAACCATGCCTGAGTTCAGAACCGCTCCCACTCTCGAAGAATTCGCCGGCCTCGTCGAGGCCGCATTGTTCATGCACCAACCGAATGAACGGCAGCGGGACGCGATCGCGGCCCAAGCGGACGTGCCGCTCCTCGTGGTCGCTGGCCCGGGTACTGGCAAGACGACTACGCTCGTTCTGCGCGCCCTGCGCTTCACATTCGTGGATGGCGTCGCGCCCGAGGACATCTTAATCACAACGTTCACCGAGAAGGCGGGGCGCGAAATCCGCTCTCGCCTTATCGAATGGGGAACAAGCCTTCGCGCCAATCTGCTCTCGCGCGCTAGCCAAGCGGGCGATGAGGAGCAGGTGCGCTACCTCGCCACCGTAGACGTGAACCGATACATCGCGGGCACATTGGATAGCATCTGTGAGGATGCAGTGCGCGATATGCGCGAGCCTAACGAGGCGCCGCCTGTGATCCTCGAGCAGTCGGCAGCCCGGGCGATCCTCTATCGCCGCGGCGAAGTGTGGTCGGAACTCCGGAGCCTCGGGGATCCCTTTAGGATTTTTCTCGGGCGCTATGGATTCTCGGGAGACCCGGTGCGGAACAATGGCGAGGCGACCGAGATCGTGAGGACGATCGTCGATCGACTCGTGCAAGACCGAGTGGACCTCGTTGGTTACGCGGCGCCACACCAGGACCAGGTTTTCCGGCAGGCGATCCTACGAATTAAGGAGCGTTACGAAGCTCATCTCTCCAAGACCAACCAGATGGACTTCGCGCTGCTCGAGCAGCGCTTCCTTGACCGCTTGGCCGGAGGCAGGCTGCCGAGGAGCATGCTATCGCTTCGCATGCTTCTGGTCGACGAATACCAGGATACCAATCCGCTGCAGGAAGCGATCTATTTTGAGCTTGTGCGACGGACAGGTGCTTCGCTCACCGTTGTGGGTGATGACGACCAGTCGCTGTACCGCTTTCGCGGCGCCACTATCGAACTGTTCCGCGACTTTCGCGAACGCGCAAGCGCCGACTTAAAATGCGACGAACCGCAACTCATCTGCCTGGAAGAGAACTACCGTTCCTCCGAGCAGATCGTCGAATTCTTTTCACAACACATCAGCAACGATCCGGATTTCGGTCCGGCGCGAGTTGCTCTTCCACCTCCACTTCAACGTCGGGTTGTTTCGGCTTCCGGCCCTGCGGCTATAGGCGTGATTGGCATGTTTCGGGACGACCCGGCCATACTAGCCGCGGATCTCGCAGATTTTCTGCACCGCATTTTTCGACAGGGTGGTCGCATACCGCTTCCCCACGAAGACACTCTCCTTGAAGCCATCCTACCGGCAGATCAAGGCGGCGATCTGGGCGACGCGGTCCTGCTCGCCTCGACCGTCAATGAACGGGGCCGTCCATTCCGAGGTCAACCAGGGAAGGAACGACTGCCGTTTCACCTACGTCGGGAACTCGCCGCGCGTGGGCTATCCGTCTTCAACCCCCGTGGTCTTGCTCTGCGCGATGTCCCAACTGTTCAGCAGTTCCTCGGGTTGCTACTCGAATGCATAGACCCGGCACCCAACCCCGGAGCGCGCGGCGCCAGACAGCTGGAAGCGTTCCTCACGAACGACGCCAACGACTTCTTGGATGAATGGCGCATCGCAGCGCAAGACATGCTGACGATCAATCCGCGGAGTCCCCGTGGAGACCTGCTGTCTGAGAAGGTTGATCGCTGGCGGCGCTTTGCGGTGGAAGGCCGTGACAACGAATCCGAATGGCCGGTGCTTGACGTCTGTTACTCCTTCCTTCCCTGGTTCCCGCCCTTCCAAGACGATCCGGAGGCTCAGGTTTACCTTGAGGCAATCACCCGCACAGTTGCCGCTGCATCGACTTTCTCAGGTTACAAGGTGGCTATCCAGCGCGACGAGCCACACCGCACGCGCTCGGTAAACAGCGCGATACGCGACGTGCTCAACCCGATAGCCGAGAACCTCATGGCGGTTGATGAGGAGATCATGCCGAGCGTACCTCGAGACCGGCTCAACATCATGACCATTCATCAGGCCAAAGGGCTCGAGTTCCCCTTGGTGATCGTTGACATATCGTCGGATTTTAAGACGAACCACCGCACGCAACGTTTCAGACGATTCCCAGATGAGGAGAGCTCTGTAGTTCGATTGGAGGACGAGCTGGCCAATGTTACCCCGGTCGGTCCGGCCCGCCGGCGCAGGAGCGGTATGCAGCGAACTTTCGAGGATCTGATCCGGCTCTACTACGTCGCCTACAGCCGCCCGCAGAGCCTCCTCATGCTGGTCGGTTGTCAGCAAGGACTGCAATTTCGCACCAAGATAAAAAATGTCGCCAAGTTCTGGCGGCGCGACGAAAGCTGGGCCTGGGTGAGCGATCCGCACCTCCGCCCCCCGCCAGTCGACGCCGACCTCATTCCGTTCATCAGGATCTGACATGCGTCTCGCGCGAAAGCGTCCCGACCGGATAGTTCCGGAATACTCTCTGACGGGCGATCTGCTCTCGTTCCGCCGATGCGCCCGGCAGTACCGCTATCAGAACGGTAGTGCGCTACCGCCTTCGCGACCGGTGCAGCTCTGGTACGGTGAATTTATTCACGGGCTCTTGGAGAACGTGTATCGGCTCTGGAAAAGCCGCGGGGGCTTGCCCTTCCCCATCCCGTACACCCGACTGACGCTGGATGACCCGATCGAGGAACCAGAGTTAGGCCTGCCCGAATTCGACTTGCGCTATCTCGGTTGGCCGGTTGAGGAATCGCTGCTCAACCAGAACAAGCGCGCCAGGAGCAGGAAAGCCCGGCTTGCGGCTTACCGCCGTGCAGAGGCAGCCGTTAACATGCTCGGTCCTCACCTCTTTCCCCTGATAGCCGAGGCTGAAGAGCGCGTTATTGGTACCCGCGAAATTCCCGGCGCGATCTCTAGCGAACATCGGGCCGAGAAGTACGCACTGACTGGCATCATCGACGTACTTACCGAACTCGAACTCGGTTCGGCGGACTCCGACAATTTGATACGTCGTGCAGTTCAGGCCGCCTGCCCGAGCCTGAGCGGCGAGTTCGAAGTCATTGTCGACTATAAGGGCACACGAAGGCCCGATACCGAATCGGCCGAATGGACCGACGGCCAGTGGCAGGTGCAGACCTACGCTTGGCTTCGGCACGAACAGCGAAGGAGCAGGAGGGTCGCAGCAGGAATCCTCATTTACATAAACGAACTCGCACCAGGCGAAGGTGATATCTTGGCGCTGCGAGCAGCGCTTCGCGCCGCTCGGACGGATGTCGCTCCCGTCCGCGATAGCGACAAACGCATGCTGGAAAACTGGCGACCCGGCGCACGGGCTGATTTCAGCCCTGAGTTCCTTTTCAGTCGCGCCGTCCGGGTAATTCCGGTCAACGAGCAGAGTATCGCGGTCGCGACCGGGGCATTCGACGATACAGTCGCCCAAATCGAGACCTGCGTTCGGCACGAGGAAGCGGCGGTCAGCATCCTCCAAACCTGGGTGGACGACTGCAATGACGCGAAGACGTGCGCAGCATGCGACTTTCGTTATTTCTGTGAAGGCTATCAGCGCAATGGCAACAGGATTGGCGACGAGGATACAGTGCAGGATGAAATTTGATTGACGGTTTGGAGTGATCGGTTCCGATGGGCCGCCAGTGAGCAGTGTGAGCTAAGTGATCAACCGCATTGGCATGTGCAGCTGGCGAACGCTGCGTTCCACGAATCTCTCTCGAGCGGAGGACGGCTACGAGGTTATGGCCCGCTTACCCGCCAGCTAAGACGATGTCGGCTCCTTGGTCAAACCGTTCGACTCGATAGTCGGGTCGGACCGAGGTCTCGTCCGGCTCCCACCGCGGCCGGAAGCGGCCAGGGACATAAATCGTCAGCAAACCCGCGGCCTTCGCGGGCTCGATGTCACGCCGCAGTTGATCCCCAATCATGAACGCCGGCGCGCGCGCGCGCCCGAGTTTCTGGACACGTTGAAATAGCCGTTCGGACTTAGGCGCTTCGACAATCTTGTCAAGCAACGCTGTCAGGCCATGCTCGTCTGCCGTTCTTGTCACACGACTCCTTGCGCCTTCCGTTACGACGACGATCAGAACGCCACCTTCGTGCAGGCGCTGGAGGCCCTCGCGCACCCCAGGCAGAAGATCAGGCAGCTGCCCGCTCCATTGGATGAACTCTAGTTCGATCTGTTGCGCTAACGCGAGCTCTAGGCCGCTCGACGTCAACCCTCCTGCCCATACCCTCCTTGCCGCTACACCGGGCTCCTCGCCTCGAAGGGCGAGAGCGATCCCGATGGCGAGGAGGCGGGGTGGATAGCGCAGGCCGAGATGGTGCCGGTCCGCCAATGCCTGATCGACACTCCGCACGAAGGTCAGGCGATCGGTGCTGGTCGCCAAGAGTCCAATCGCGCCTTCGACGGCTGTCAGCAGTTTCAGTTGCGCTGCGGCGAACACGCCGTCCGTGTCCCACAGCGTGTTGTCTGCATCGACGAAAGTGACACGTCGCTCCTCGCGCGCTCCTTCAATCATGGCTTCGCGTGAGCGCAGGCCAAGTGGCGCACGGAGGCATCTTCGGCGATCCACTCATTTACGCGATAGCCTGTGCCAGTGGATTAGGAACTCGGTCAGCCACGCCAAATGGAATCGTCGGTGCTGGTTGAAGCTTCGGTCGGCCGCAAACCCTTGCTTCATGCCAACCATGGCCCATTCCGGAATTGAAACTGGATGAGTGCACCAACCGAGGACAGCCGTCACGTTCTAAAGCTTTTTTCTGACCCAGCGAGAGTCGTGAAGAACTGCTGAACGTACAGGAGTTCCGCCGCGAGTTGAAGAACGTCGTCGTCAGCTTCCTCGAGCTGTTTTCTGAACTTCTGAAGAAACGAACCTTCGCCCTCATCAAACCTTTCGACAAACAAGGCACGGAACCGACGTAGGTTCTGGGGCTCCACAGATTCCGCTCAGGGGTAAAAAGGCTGTCGAAACGAGCTAGGGCGGTCTCGCGGATGCGTTGCATCGCAGAGAACGTCTCTTCCGGGAACCCTGCGAGTTTGGCCATTCTGCACCCCAATCGCTCAGCAGCAATCTACGAGTGCGAAGTAGCACTCGGTAAGCGCCGGCTCAATCCGTTCCCGACCGTCGCGCTGGCGAGTTCTGAATTCTCCCGGGAACGCTAGCCGAAACTCTACTAAACCAGGTCCCTGGCGGTCTCGTGAAACTGGTCTTTTTTCTATGTGCACTTTTTCAAGCCTTCTCGCCCGAATTGCAAGCTCAACGCCTCCTGCAGTTTGCCAACCGTGCCATCCTTTCGAAATCGTATGCCATTTACGACGAAGGTGACATAATCGTCACCGGCGTAGAGAGTGGTTCCGGTCACGGAAAGCCGCAGAAGTCGGCCGCCATTTTCGCTTGTCACGATGTCTCCCACCTCTATTCCAAGTATTGCCTGCGCCAACAAAGTGCGTTCGCCTTCGAGCTCTCGTTCCCAGCGCTCCAATTCCTCCTCGATCTGGCGCCACGCTTCACGCGCCGACGAGAATGGGCGCTTCGCCCCGAACCATAGCCGGTCCGCGATGGCCAGCGTTTCGCTGGGAACTTCACGTTCGATTGCGTAGGCAGTATTGATCATCATCTCGTTCACCCGCTCCGCCTCGAGCAGGGCAAGAAGGCGCTCGCGATAGGGCGCTACTGACGCCGTCGAGATCGTCGGTGACAACGACACCCCACGCTCAGGCATATAGTCGATCGGCATGATCGCTTTCAGCGTCAGTCTGCCTGTCACGTAGCGCTCCGGCGGATCTTCGTCGCGCCAGGCCTTGCGGGTGTACTCCACCCACAACTCGGTCGCCGAAATACACAGGGTGCTGTCGAGCAAGAGATGCGACTCTGGCGTGAAAACGTGGCGAACAGACCAGGCATGATCGGTCGCGATGAGCGGCATGACCACATGCTGGAGCTTTTGGTCACGGACGACGCGGACAAGAGCTGCGATCCGCTCCTGGAGGTGTGAAGTCAGGTGCAGGAAGACGACCGGACCCTCTGAAGCGGACCAGCTTTTCTTGTATGCGTTCTCGAACACCAATAGCTGTGGCCGGGCTAGCGGCAACAGCCTGCCGACAAGTCTTGCCAGGCTGTTGTGTGCTGGATGCGCCCAGGTCGCGACGACCTTCCCTTCCTTGACCCACTCATGCCCTCGGTTTTGAATGGCCAGCAGGATCTGTGCGGCGATGTCCGGGCTTACCTCGGGGAGCCGGCCTCCTCTCGCCTCGGCTCCGCTCACATCGACGCCGCGACCTTGCAAGTCAGAGAGCGCCGCTCGATAGAACTGTTGCTGCAGTTTCGATAGCGATTCCGCTGATCTGGCCCGTGCCTCCTCCCGGCGGCTGCGTTCGATTTCCTCACGGAAAGCGGCCAGCGGTGGCCGGCGTGGGATTTGGCCGGCCTGTACTTTGGCCCAGTATCCCCGCGGCGGCTTCGGAACCTGCAACCGCGCGCATAGCTTGCCGACCGCAACATCCGATACGCCAAGGCTCGGACTGATCGGAGCTACAGGATGGGCAACACACTCGTGTTTGATCTGCATTAGATTCGCCACTTCCTGTGCAGGGCCTCCGCACGCGATAACTCTGCTAGGTTGGCAGAGGTCGCATATCGCTCCAAGAATATGCATATGCTCACGAAGTTCACTCGCGCGAGGAGCACGGTTTTTCCCGTCTGGCGTGCGCGTGTGAATCATCACCGCGTTCCAGATAATCGGCTTCTTATTCATTCGGTCGAAGAACTTTGCGACGCGCCGTGATGTCTCCGAAGGTTGCGCCTTCTCCGCATCGTGAAATGGTATCGCCTCAAACCCTTCGAGAACTCCAAGCTGTTTCGCTCGCCACTCAAGCCAGCAGGCCGACGTTTGAGGCACGCCAGTGCGCACTGCGCCTCTTGTCGACGGAGCCTCAAACAGCCATAAGTCGCGGCCTTTGACCATAGCCATGGTCTGAATGTACCTTTCGAGGTTCCTGCTACGAATTGCGGGCGCGTCAGGGCCCTCGAAGGTAGAGTCGTGGCGGACATACTGGTTGAATGCGTTCGCTGCCGAGGGGAATGCCTTGATATCCTGTACTATGCCACTGGCTGCACCGGCATCGTTCAATTTATGTCCTCCCGCTTAGCCACCGGCGCTTTTTGGCAGCGGGTGTGGATCCCCGCAAGTTCGAGCGCACGTTCATAAATCAAGTATTCTGGGCCAGGCGAGTGCGCAGATCACTCGCCGAGCGCAAACTGGTCCACAACTACTATGCAGCGGCTTTTGACGGGGCAAAAGTGTCACGGTCGTAGTCGGTCATGGGTGTGTAGCTTTGGATGATTTCGCCCAAAACCTTCACCGTGGCCGATTTGCCTTCAGCGGTCTTTTCAACCACTCCGCCGATCCCTGCGCGAATGCGGAAGCCGATTTCGCGGTTGATTGGACCCTTTTCGGGATTGCCGTTCTTGAAGATGTCATTCCGCACGTAGGTCCGATACCCCTCGACCCATTTGGGATCTTTCATGCAGGCGTGGATCGCGTCGAGAGTGATAGATGAGGCAAAGCCGCCGTCCCGACAGATTTTTTGGGCGGCCAGGACCGTCTGGTCGACCAGCCACCAAAACAGCTTGAAACGATCGGCTTCGTCTTCCGGAACAAATCCGGCATCGATGAGGTAGTTGATGGTCGCGCGCTGAATAATCTCCGTTGGCTCCTTCCGCTCGGCCTGGGCAGCGGCGATCAGCCGGGCATTTGCCGGGGCGGTGAATGGAACCGTATATTTGAAGGGTCCAACGGGGGTCTGGTGAGGTGGGGTTGGCATGTCATACTCCGTAGGTGCTTACTTCGGCCAGCATAGTGCTGATAGGCGTGATGGTGCTGGCTGTCATGATCGTGCTGATGACGCGCAAGTCTTGAATGACGCAAGGTTTCTTAGCTTGACGGAAGTCAGCCAGGCCGGTTTCACGAGACGCGCCGGCGTCTTCAGCGGCCGCGCAGGCCGCAGTCTCGTGAACGTCATCGGCGCGTTCACCCAGCGGTTCAAACAAGAGGCGCCTCACCAAGCCGAAACTCGTAGGCGGAAAGAGAGCTATGGATCGACGTCGGCGGCTTCGTCGTCGGCCCGTCCGCTTTTGTATGCACAGGGCCGAGGCTACTCCAGCATCCTTCGGGCAATTGAGGATCACCTAAAGATACCCCGCCAATAAAGCATGGCGACGGTCGGAGTTGACCTGTTTCGACACCAGGTGTTCGAACTGCTCATTGGCAGGCGTCTACTACCGGTATTTCTATCTGGACGAAAGGCGGGCACATTGGACGCTTGCGTCGACTGGCTGGCTCAATGCAAAATGTGGATCCGCTCAGGGAAGGAGGTCGCGCAACATGAAGCTGCCCAAGTGGGAAATCCATAGCAAGGAGGGACGGCGAGCGATGGCAGACTGGCTAGACTATATGCTGGACAGCTTGGGCAACTATGACCCGGCGGAAGAAGCTTATAGGGAAGCCCATATGGCTCCATCCATCCACACTAAACCTCTTGGCGGGTTGATTCGCAGGTTGCGGGCAGGGCAAGCCGCGGTGGAGGATCAAATTTGGGCCGCCAATCTACTTGTAAAATGCGACGCTCCTAAAAAGGAGCGCGGTCGTCCATCAAGAACCAAGCAGGAGCGACTACCTGAAAACCCGGCGCTTTCAGCGGCGGTGAGAGAGGCAAAGCAGATTAAGGGGTTTTGGTGGGAGCACTACGGAAAGGATTATGCCGTGCATGACTTCGCTTGTCAGTTCGCGGCAGCGCGCAACGTTGCGGAGTGGGCGCATTATGAAAGCAAGAAGCCTGACTTCGCTCGTGACAGCCAATACGTTAAAGCTTGGAAGAAAGCTCTAGATCTTAAGCGGGCACGGGCCCCAAACCTTGAAGAGTTGCAACGGGCGCTGTCGGAAGCCGTCGTAGACTCACTTCATCGGTCGACTGAGCGCAATCTAGCCGGACCTTAAATAGTTCAGGATACTGAGGAAACTCTCGGCGGTTCTCTACGCGGAGAAACCGGCATCCGAGCTTGGCACAACGATCCGCGAGAGCGCTTCTCGGGACTGGCCTGCTGCCATCGTGGATTCGCGCATAGAGCGACTCATGAAGCGCCAGTTGATTACCTACGATAAAATAGGCCGAGACAACATCGGCTGTGACTTCGACCATGGGATCGTCAATGACTGCCGTGGTCACGGTTTTCTCCTAAAACAAAAGCAAGACAAAATAGGTCAGCCATGTATTCAGAGGCTCAGACTGGTGGCAATCCATCACGGTGCGCGGCGGCTTACGACTTTCGTCATACAAATCCCCACGCCCTGTAGCGCCCCCTGCCCGTCACCTCGCGGATGCCGAGTTCGGCAACCAGGCCAAGCGCGGCGCGCTGGCTGATTTTCAGCTCGGCCGCGACCAGACCGGCCGATACCACCGGCCGCGCCAGCACGAGATCGATCAGCGCCGGCAGGCTCGAACTTTTGCGCCGGTTCCTGAGCCGGCGCTCCATCTGGGCTTTGGCCAGCGTCAGCCGGTCGAGCTCCTTGAGCCCGGCCGCGGCCGCCTCTGCAAACGCGTCGAGCACGGCCAGCAGCCGGATTGTCCGGGTGGGGCTTTTGCGCCGGTCGCGGGGAACAATCCGCAGTCCGGCATGCAGGCACAAAAGATGCGAGGCGACCTTGCCGCGCTGCCTGAGCAGCGCGGCGGTGAACAGATTGCCGAGCCAATGCTGGTGCTGCAGCGGTTCGATCGTCTCCCACGCCTCCCAGGCGATCGCCGCGCCAAGCACTGTCGGCACTGTTCCGCCCCGCACTTGGTCGAGGACCGCGAGCCAGTCGGCAAGCCGCTGATCCTCGTCCCAGTCGAGATCGCGGATCAGCGGCCCGAGGCCGTCAAAGGAAGCATTCTCCGGGGCGTTTGCGCCCTGCCCGGCCGTGTCGACATTCGGGTCGTTCGCGGCGCGCGGCGCGAGATTTTCGCCGGCGAGCAGCCGGCTGGAGCGGGCCAGCAGCGCGTCGATCTCCGCCAGCTCTTCGGCAAGAGCCTCCTCCTGGCCGGTGTCGTCGGCAAGGTTTTCGCCGGCGGCGGCCGCCACCGCCGCATTGGATCCGAAGCCGGCCAGCGCAGCGGTCGCAGCGCTGCCGCCGCCCTGGCCTTCGCGGCCGCGCAGGCTCAAAAGGCCGGGTTTCGACAGAGCCCAGTCAGGCTTGTGGCCAAAAATACGCCGGCGGGCGCGCAGCACGGCGTGCGCCCGGGTGAGCTCGTGGGTCGGGGCGCGGATGTCCATATGGGCGTCGTGGAGGACAAGGTCCTCGACATGGACCAGCTCGCCGTCGAGCCACAGCGCGGCCGCCGCGTCGGCAAAGTTCTGGCGCTCGACAAAACCGTCGCGGACCGGGCTTTTTGCCACGCGCTCGTCGAGGCGGGCCAAAAGGTCGTCGGCGCGGGCGAGCGGCCCGATCAGGCTGTTCAGGGGCAAATCGTCGCGATGGTAAGCCATCGTTTTGACGGTAGCCGATTCGCGCAACCGAAGCTAACTCGGCTCTCATTTCCGTCACCGGCGGGTTCTTCGGGTGGAAAAATGACTGGTGATAATGACCTCTTATCGATAGCGATGGATTTCAGCGCGCAAAGGCGCTAGAGTCGGCGCTAAGCACGGCCGCAACGGCCGCAGACTCCACCGAAAGAACGCCCTGATGAAAAAAAATGCCCGCGCCAGCGGCCGCCCGGACAAAAACCTGGTGGCGCGGCGCGCCGAAGCGCTTGATGCGCTCGAGTCCGTGCTGCCGTTCGACCGCCGCGATTTTTTGGCCACACTTCTGACCGACGACGACGTCGAGACGCTGCGGCACCTGGCGAAAGAAGGCATGGGCGAAAATTCCCTGCGGGCGCTCGCCTCCGACCTCGGCTATCTCGAGGCCTGGTCGCTTGCCGCGACCGGTTCTTCGCTCCCCTGGCCGGCGCCCGAGGCGTTTTTGATAAAATTCGTCGCCCACCACCTCTGGGATTCTTCTCGACGCCAAACCGATCCGGCGCACGGCATGCCGGCCCATGTCGAGACGGCGCTGAGGGCCGAAGGCCTTCTGCGCAGCGACGGGCCACATGCCCCGTCCACCGTGCGACGGCGGCTGTCGAGCTGGTCGACGCTGACCAAATGGCGCGGTTTTTCCGGCAAATTCAACGCGCCGGGCCTGCAGAGCGCGATAAAGCTGGCGGTGCGCGCCAGCGCCCGGCCGCGCGGGAGAAAAAGCAAGAAGGCGGTGACCGCCGATATTTTGACCGCCCTGCTGAAAGCCTGCGCCGGGGAAAAACTGGTCGACGCCCGCGACCGCGCTCTTCTCATCACCGCCTTCGCCTCCGGCGGCCGCCGCCGCAGCGAGGTTTCGTCGCTGAGGGTGGAGCAACTGGTGGAAGAAGACCCGGTGCCGGCCGATCCGAAGGATCCGGACGGGCCAAAACTGCCGTGCCTGAAAATCCGGCTCGGTCGCACCAAGACCACGCAAGCCGACACAGACGCCTTCGTGTTGCTGGTCGGCCGGCCGGTGCTGGTCCTGAAAGACTGGCTCGAGCGGTCGGGCATTTCGGAAGGCGCGGTGTTTCGTGGCATCGACCGCTGGGGCAATCTCGAAAAACGCGCACTGACCCCGCAGGCGGTCAATCTGATCCTGAAACGCCGCGTCGCCGCGGCCGGGCTCGACCCAAGGGCCTTCAGTGCCCATGGTCTGCGGTCCGGCTATCTCACCGAGACCGCCCGCCGCGGCATTCCGCTGCCGGAAGCCATGCAGCAGTCGCAGCACCGCTCAGTGCAACAGGCGTCCAACTACTACAACGATGCAGAACGGACGCTCGGGCGGGCGGCAAGGCTCATCGTTTAGCCGATCTACACCAGGCGTGCGACAGATGCTGTCATACGCCTTTCGAACCATGACTTTCGGGCTGTCTGGCAATGCTCGACAGGTCAACCTTCTTGCCCGCCAGATCCGCGACGATTTTCAGCGTTCCGCCGAGGGATTCGACATACTCCCTGAGCGTCGACAGCTTCATATCGGTGCGTCTCTCCAGCCGTGAGACATTGTTCTGTTTGAACCCGGTGCGCTCCGAGACCTCCGCCTGGGTCCTGCCGGCGAGCGCACGCAGCTCTCGCAGATTGTGCGCCGTGATCAATTCCTCCGCCCGCTTCGCAATCGCGCGCTGCTCATCAGCGGGAAGGTCTTTTATCAGCTTGTCCAGATCGTCCATGTCTCTTCTCCAAACTGGCCAGATGATCGTCGTATCGTTTGTCGGCCAGGTCGATCAGCCTCTTGTAAAAAAGCTTCTGGTTCACCCCGCTCTTCGAGCCACCGCAGAGAACCACCGCCTTTCGTTCCGGATCGAATGCAAATGCGAACCGCCACTGCACCTTCAGAACCTTCAGCCGCAGCTCCTTCATGTTGGGATGCCTTGATCCTTCGAGCGTATCGACCTCCGGCCGCCCCAACCGGAAGCCCTTCTCGCGCAGCAGTATCAAAACCGCCGCCAATTCGATGCGAACGCCCGATGGAAGATCAGTAATTTCGCTTTTGAACCTCTCATGAAACTCGACCTTCCATTCGGCCATCTTATATCCTTCACGATATAGATACTCTACGATATAATGGGTTCGACGCCTCTGTTCAAGCGCGTTGTCGCTTGAACAAGACAACGGTATCGTTATCCCGCCCTCGCCTCGCCCAACCGGCCCCGCTCCCGAAGCAAGCTCATCAGCACCGGCCCGACAGAAAACTGCCCTGCCCTCGCCTTTTCGGTAAGCGCGCGCAGATAGCCGCCTGCCGAGTTGATATGCTGCGCCCGCTGCAGGATGCAGGCGATCACGATGGCCGTGTTCTCCTGCCCAAGGACATCCAGCGCGTCCGCATAGGCCGACGGGCTGACCCCCAGATATCCCCTCACCTGGGCCGCTGTCGCCATCAGGTCGCGCCAGTTGGCGATCCCGTCGACGGCGTAGTCCACAATGTCAGGGCAGGCTTTCAACACCAAGCCCAGCGGATAGGTTTTTGGCGGCTCGGCGTTCCTTGTCCTTGGCTCGGCCGCGACCCCGGCTTTTTCGAAAGCAGGTTCAAGTTCAAAAATAGAGTCGGTGTTTGAATTAGAATGCTGCCGCTCGGCGTGGGACTCATTGCCGCTCGGATTTGTGGATTTCATATGCATTTTCAAGAGGATATCCACCTGCTCGTGCAGAGCGGCCAGATCGGCGACGATCGGCGCCAGCTCGGCAATGACTGCCCGGCGCGGAATTGCCTCCACAATGGCGCGAAAACGCTTCCACAGGCCTCCCCAATCGCCCGGAACCTCTTCCTCGACGGCTGCCTCGATCAGTTTCTGGATATCCCTGCGATGCAGCGTAATGCGTTCCCGCATGAGCCTCAGCGCCCGGTTGTCGGCCCGAACGCGTTCGGCTGCTGCCTCGAACTCATGGGCACGGGCCAGCAGCGGGGCCAGCGAGAAGCCAAAAGCCTCCTCAATGTATCCTCCCCTGTCCTTGCGGGCGAAACGCTTGCCGTTGGGGCTGTCCCGACGGGTGATCAGCCCGCAGTCGACAAGGGCTGCCAGGTTCCGCCTGAGCGTTGCATCGGCCATCCCGTGCGCCCTGAGAGACAGCTGGACATTCGAGGGGAACACGATCAGGCCGTTTTCCGCGCTCAATTCGTTGTCCGGGTAGAACGACAGCAACGCGTTCAGGACGGCCAAGGCACGATCGCCGATGCCAACGATGCTCTTGGCTTCGCAAAGGGCGCGGTAGACCTGCCACTTTTCGACAGCCCTGCCCTCGGGAATCTCACATGAATTGTTTTGCGCTGCCAACATCGCAAGTGACATCGGCCGCCGCCCAAAGGGCGTCGTTGAAACACGCGTCTCCATTTCCTTCTTCGCCTTCTAATCAGGCAAAAGAAATCCGCTCGCCGAAACGACGTTCAAAAAGCTTGACAGTGATTCGCGGAAATGGGATTCTCGATCTGCCAAGAAACGAGAAGGGCTTCCGCGACGGTGACGTTCGGGGGCCTTTTTCTTTTGCGGTTTCTACTCTCCTGCTTCCTTCTCTTCCAATTCGCTGAAGGCTCGGTAGAGCTGCTCCAGGTTCTCGGAAAGGTACGCACCGAAACGGGATGCGTCCTTGGCCTTTAAAGCCAATGTGAACGCGTTCCCGGTGTCCTTTGTAGTCACCCTGACTGATTTGCCTGCTAACGCCCAGGATCTGGCCGTGGGGCGCGCGCCGGCCCCTTTTTTGGGCTTCCTCGAGGTCGTCAGAAGATTGAAGAGTAGGTCGAAGCGGTCATCGGTGGCCGCCGACTTGAATGTCTCCGTCCCAACGAGTTCCACTGCCTTCGTCAGGTTTGACGGCTTTTCAATCAGCAACGTCAAATCAAGCCAGCGGTCGCGGCCAACTCCTTTTGCGGCTCCGATCGCCCGAATGATGACATCAGGAATGCGTTTTGTGACCGAAAGCATTCTCGTCAGCATTGGCGCGTCGATCGCCAGTGCCGACTGAATGGTTTCCCTGTCATGGCCGAGGTCCGACAGATTCTGCGCGAACACCGCCCGCTCGATGAAAGACAGGTTGGCCCGTGCTGAGTTTTCCTGCCCCTGCGCGACGACGTGATCTCGGTCCTGAAGTTCCTTGACTACGGCGCGGACGGGTTTCCCAAGTTGCTTTGCCGCGCGAGCACGACGGTGGCCGAATACGATCTGATATCGTCCGCTCATCGCGGGGTGAGGCCGAACCAGAATCGGGCTGTCCTGCCCTCTCTCGCCAATGACTTTCACCAATTCCGTGAAGGCTTCGTCGCCGTTGTCCATGCGATCGGAGACGAACGAGTCGTCGATGAGACCGGGATCGAGTTCGACCACTGTCTCGCCTTCAAGCAGTCGTTCAGCCTTTGCCGCCTGAGCTGCAAGCTCGCCGATGGATGACAACATCGATCGAGAAGCGCCCCGTGCCGCGTAGCCTGCAGACGCCGGGCGTTCAGGTTTCGTTGTCTCGGCTTGGGTTATGCCCAATAGCACGTCGCGTCTTGCCATCTTCAGCTTCTCCGAAAATGAACTATGTCATTGTCACCGTTGAAGAAAAATCGTGACTGTACGGCTGACAACGGAACGCTCATTGTCTGCGCCCCCAAGCCTGATGAACGAGAGCGGCAATCTCCCCGTTTACGGCGTTTAGCGACTCCATTGCGCGGTCATATGTCGACCGGGTGAATTGCGACCGTTCAACTTCATACAGCGTTTGTTTGGTCAGCCCTGCGTCCGAAATCGCTGTCGACTTCACCATGGGGTTCTTCAGCATCTGCTTGGCGAACATGGACTGCATAAAGCCGACCATTTGGGTCTGGGGAATGTCCGTGGGTTCGAAGCGCGTGACGAGATAGCGGAACCAGTTCAGGGAGACCTTCACGCCGGCCCCCTCGATCGATTTAAGGATCTCGCCGAGCATGAGCAGGAACTGGCTCATGCTCATTATATCGAGCATCTGCGGATGAACGGTGATCAGAACGGAGGTCGCCGCTGTCAATGCCGTCAGAGTTAGGTATCCGAGTTGCGGAGGGCAATCGACAACAACTACATCGTATCGATCATCAACCTCGGCCAGTGCGTCTCCGATGCGGGTGTAAAACATCTTCCCCGAATTGGATCCCTTGTTCTGCATCGCTAGGGGTGTGTCGTATTCGTACTCCTGGAGCTCCAAGTTCGCTGGCACGATGTCGAGGTTCGGAAAATTTGTCGACCGGATGACCTCCACGATGGACTTCCTCTCATCGTCGTATCGCAGCGATTCATACAAGGAGGGATTTTGATCCAGTTCAGGTTGAATGCCATGGAGTGCAGTGAGAGATGCTTGCGGATCAAGGTCGATTGCCAACACGCGATGTCCGCTTAGCGCGAGATGCTGTGCAAGATGCGCTGCAGTCGTTGTTTTGCCCGAGCCGCCCTTGAAATTGACCACAGCGAGGACCTGCAGCTTGTCGCCTGCACGTCGACGCGGTTCCCGGTCGAGAAATCTCCTGAGATCGTTCATCTGCTCCGCGGTGTACGATCGGCGTCCCGTTGATGACGTTATCGGCTGTACGCTTTTGCCCTCTAGATGCAGCTTCTTTAAGTAGCTCTGGGACACACCGATGTAATCTGCTACCTCTGCAAGCGAGAACTGCCGAAGTGTCTTCTGGGCATTTGGCGGAAATTTCTCGATGCGGAGCATGTCAAGCTTTCGCGAAATCTCGCCGCCTTGGTCGAGAATGGTGTCTGCAAAGCCGATATCTCCGACCTGAGCGGCTATGTTCAT